>NZ_BAAACZ010000029.1:0-136292 GCF_039521975.1 Alkalibacillus silvisoli
CTAACACTCGATAGAGATTACAATTCAGCTCTCAACATCAAAAAAGAAGGCATTCGCTTATTAGCAAGTGCCTGATGAAATTAAACTCTTGGAACAAGAGGGTTAGCTTGGTCCATTTCGTCAGCTACCAAAAGTGGCGATTACCCAAGAAGCCCCCACTTCAAGCAACCCGTAAGGGTGGTAAGTGGTGGGAGTAGTTCACTGAACGCTTTTTCATCAATAACAAATTTTTCGTCTAACTTTTCTATAGCCATTTCAGTGCCCTCCTTCTCTTCGCACACACTAACCCCCTCACATAAATAAGTATATATGTTAGTATATGCAACCTTTAATTAAAAGATTGCATAAAACCAAAAAATAATCTAAAAAAAGAGTTATGGCAATTGCAAGTGTTCATACCAGTTACTCTAAAACTTGCTATTTTCTAACAACCTTATTAAGCAAGTTTTAGATTGTCTGTAGTTTTAAAATTTCCTTATTTCCTTAATAACACGTGAGATCGGTAATCCCATGACGTTATAATAATCCCCGGTTATCTGCTTTACAAACAGGGCTCCTAGGCTTTGAATGCCATAAGCCCCTGCTTTATCATAAGGGTCATTTGTATCGACATACCAATCTAGTTCTTCTTCGGTTAATGGCCAGAATTCGACTTCAGTCTTTTCAACAAATACTACTTCATCGTCTTTGGAGCGAAGCATTATTCCTGTATATACTTCATGTGTATCACCGCTAAAGTTCTTCATCATTTCGTAAGCTTCTTTACGACTTTTAGGTTTTTCGTAAATAGTATTTTGATAAGAGACAACGGTATCAGCTGATATAATGATTTCATCGTTATGATGAAGTAGAACGTTGCGACCTTTTAGAATCGCTAGTTGTTTTACTTTTTCAACTGGGTCATGGGTTATAATTTGTGATTCGTCAACGTCTGGTTTACGAATGGTGTAGGGTTGTTCTATTTGTGTTAACAGTTCTTGTCTTCTGGGAGATGATGAGGCTAGGATTATTTTTTTCGACATGGTTGATCTCTCCTTCTAATTCAAGTTTTAAGAATTATTGTATGGTTAAAATATAACATATGATAAGGTGTAAATAACCAACAGAGGAAGCGATTATTATGAGTGAGTTAATTTGGAAAGAAAAGATCAATATAATGGATGTAGATGTGTATTGTGAGTATTCATTTAATGGGAAACCCCCGATTATCTTAATTCATGGATTTCTAGCATCTACTTATACATTTAACGAGATTTTACCCAAATTAACCGAGCATTACTCTGTTGTAGCTATTGATTTACCGGGATTTGGTCAAAGTGAGAAATCTACAACATTTAATTATTCATTTAAAAATTATACGAAACTTGTTTTAGCGATTATGGATTACTTTGATTTTGAAGATGCTTTTTTTGTAGGTCATTCAATGGGTGGACAAATCGCGTTAAATGTGGCTAGGCACTCACCAAGTCGTGTTAAAAAGTTAGTCCTTCTATGTAGTTCAGGATATCTGAAAAAGTCGAATCGGTTTCTTCGTTATAGTTCCTATTTACCTTTCTTTCATTGGTATGCCTATCGATACTTTAAGAAGAAAGATGTTCGTAATGTTATGGAGGAAGTTTTGTATGATCATTCATTAATTACTGATGAAATGATCGAGCAGTATAAACAGCCGTTAACGGATATGAATTTTTATAAAGCGCTTCTAAGGTTGTTGCGTCATCGGGAAGGGGATTTGTCCCAAGAAGCACTTATGGAAATCGACACACCTGTATTGTTAATTTGGGGGAAAGAGGATGAAGTTGTTCCTTTAAAGAAAGGGGAAAGACTACATCAAGATTTACCAAATTCTGAGTTAGTTGTCTATGAGCAAGCAGGACACTTAATTACTGATGAACGACCAGAGGAAGTGTATGAACAGATTGTAAGGTTTGCAAAATAAAGACCAGCTTAAAGAGAAGTGTTTCCCCTTAAGCTGGTCTATTATTTTATGCATTAGCACGTTTGAAACTAAACGTAGCAAGGGCAATGATGACGATCGTAAATCCAACGATAAAGAGAATTTCTTCAAAGACGGTAACTTGTCTACCGAATACAGTGATGTTGAGTCCCATCGTTTCTTGGATTGAAGCTGATAATTTCTCAACATCAATCATAATCTTTTTCATGACATCAACCCCATAGGTTACGGGATTAAGCTTGACAATCACATCTAACCATCCAGGCATATTATTAATTGGAAATAATGCCCCTGATAGAAAGATCATCGGTAAAACAAGGATATTGACAATTAACTGGAATCCTTGAGTTGAACTAATAACACTCGCAAACAATAAGCCAACACCAGATAGAGCTGCGCCAAATAAGAACATAAATGGAATGACTTGGATGAGTGAGAAGAGATCATATGACAGTCCAAGTAATGGGATTAAGGCGAATAAAAGCACGCCTTGAATGGTTGAAACAGTTGCTGCTCCTGCCATTTTACCAATTGCGATACTGACACGTGAGATTGGTGAGACTAATATTTCTTTCATATAGCCATAATTCTTATCTTCAATGACTGACATAGCAGAAAACACTGCCGTCATAAGAAGGGTCATAGCGACAATACCTGGAAAAACGAATTCGATATAGTTAAATTCATTTGAATCCACACCGATATTTTCGACCATCATGGATTCCATCGTGCCACTTAACCCACCACCAAAGATTAATAGAAATAAAATCGGCATGGTAAATGAGCCGAATAAACGAGCTCGATCTCTTAAAAATTTGATTAAATCGCGTTGCCATATGGCGATGATTCCTTCCATATTAACACTCCTATTCCCCCGTAGCTTGAATTTCTCGGCCGGTAAATGCTAAAAAGACATCATTTAAAGTCGGTTTACGAATGTTTAGTGTTGTGATTGGAATTTCTAACGTTTTAATAAACGATGAAATAAAAGCATCGCTACTTGCGACTTTAAGGTGAATTGTATCGCCATTTACAGTAACATCAGCATTTTCAACCTTTTCATTGATTTCTTTTAAGGCTTGTTCATTATCTTCAGTTGATAATTCGATTAGATCGCCACCTAGTTGGTCTTTTAGTGAAGTGGGAGAATCAATCGCAATAATTTGTCCTTGGTCCATAATGGCAACACGATCACTAATTTCTGCCTCATCTAAATAGTGGGTCGTTAAGAACATTGTAATTCCTTCTTGTTCTTTAAGCTTTAAAATGTATTTCCAAAGGTGAGCGCGAGTGTTAGGATCAAGGCCAACAGTTGGTTCATCTAGAAATAGTACTTTAGGATAATGCAATAAACCACGAGCGATTTCTAAACGCCTTTTCATTCCGCCAGAATATTCTTCAACGCGTTGGTTCTGCTCATCGACTAAATCAACAATTTCAAGCACTTCATGAATTCTGGTGTGACGTTTGTCTTTAGGTACATTATAAAAGCGACAATGAAGCATTAGATTTTCATTGGCAGTTAACTTTTCATCCAAAGTATTTTCTTGAAAGATAATCCCAATGCTTGAACGAACCTCGTCTTTCTCTTTATTGACATCATAGCCGTTAATGACAATTTGACCAGAAGAAGGTGGTAGCATCGTACAAATCATATTAATTGTTGTACTTTTACCAGCCCCATTTGGACCTAAGAAGCCAAAGATTTCGCCTTCTTTGACTTCAAAGTTAATGCCTTTAACAGCATCGACTTTTTTATATGATTTCTTTAAGTCTTTAACAGTAATAACTGAATTCATTTCGCTCCCCCTTAGTTTAGAAAGTTATGCTATAATAACTATTAACTATTATAAACTAAATGTCAAATAGTACTTTAAGTCAAGGTGGGGATATTTTGAGCAATCATTTACATGCAAATGACTTAGTCGATGAGGCGTTATCAGCTTTACCTTATATTCCTAAGAAACTATTCGGACAAGAGCAATTACTTCAAACTGGTGACTTACATCCGTCGCACTTTCATATTTTACATATAGTTCAACAATTGGGTCCCATTCGAATGTCAGAGATAGCACAGGCCTTAGGGATTAATAAATCAAACTTAACTCCTTTAATTCAAAAGCTAATTGACTATCACTATATAAAAAAAGAGAAGTCATCTCATGATCGTCGCGTCACGTTTATTCATTTAACAAATGAAGGACAAGCCTTTCTAGAAGATAAGAAGAAGATGTTAGAAGAGAAAGTGGAAAACCGTTTATCGACTTTAACGAAAGATGAGCAAATCCAGTTAAAACAAGCCTTTAAAACGATTAGTTCTGTATTATCAAAGTTAGATTAATGAGTGAGAAGGAACTTCATTTCGTGTATCGAATTAAATAAGGAGAGGAGGAATTAACATGACAGTTATTAAAAAGAGTAATGTTGTAGAAGATTTCCACGGGACGAAAGTGGAAGATCCGTATCGTTGGCTAGAGGATTCTAATAGTGAGGATACATTAAAATGGGTTGAAGAAATGGATGAGCAATCTGAAGCTTATTTTAAAGGTGCGCCATCTAAAGAAAAGGATCGTGAGCGTTTAACGGAGCTTTGGAATTATCCGAAGTTCTTTGTACCAACACGTGTGAAGGATAAGTTGTTTTATCAGAAAAATGACGGACTTCAAAATCAAGCAGTTCTATATGTACTAGATGAGGATGGCGAGTCTAAAGTCATAGATCCGAATGACTTAAGTAATGATGGAACAGTTGCGATGACGAACTTTTCTTCGAGCCAAGAAGGGCATTTATTAGCTTATGCAACTTCATCACAAGGTAGTGATTGGCAAGAGGTTTATGTGAAAGATCTTAAATCAGGTGAAGTGTTAAGTGATCACTTAAAGTGGGTCAAATTTACAACATTAGAGTGGGCGCCAGATGACTCAGGGTTTTTCTATAGTCGTTTTCCAAATCCAGAGATTATTAGTGAAGATGAGCATGGACAGTACCATAAGGTTTACTTTCACCGAATTGGGACAGACCAAAGTGAAGATGAGTTAATTTATGAACGTTCAGATGCTAAAGATTATATGTTTATTCCGTTTGTTACCACTGATGGAGAGTATATTTGTATATATTCAAAGCAAGGGACAGCTGCACAAAATCTTTTTTTTGTTAAAGAGTTGGATTCAAAAACTGACTTTCACCGCTTATTAGATGAGGGTGATGCGCAATATACTTATATTCATAATGAAGGTTCGCGTTTTTATTTTAAGACGAATTTGGCGGCTCCCAAAGGTCGAATTATTTGTATTGATCTGAATCAGCCTGAACGAGAAAACTGGGAAGAAATCATTAGTGAGCAAAATGATTTAATGCATGCTGTAAAGTTTATAAATGGACAGTTCGTTGTGGCGTTTTTACACGATGCGCATCATCAATTACAGGTGTATAACTTTGATGGTACTGAAAGCCATCATATAGAAGTGCCATTACTGGGTTCAATTACAGATTTAACAGGAAATCATGATCAATCGGAAATGTTTTTCGGGATGACTTCTTACTTAAGTCCAACAGTTGTTTATCAATATGATTTAAATACTAATGAGTTAAGTATATTTGCTGAATCAGAATTAGCAGTGGAAACGTCACAGTTTGAAACTACACAAGTGTTTTATTCATCAAAGGACGGCATGAGTATTCCGATGTTTATAACAAAACATAAGGATTTACCTTTAGATGGTGAAAACCCAGTTATATTATATGGTTATGGTGGCTTTAATATTAGTTTGCCCCCTTCATTTAACCCTGCAATTCTACGTTGGTTAGAAAAAGGTGGGGTTTATGCGGTTGCTAATTTGCGTGGTGGTTCAGAGTATGGTGAAAAGTGGCATGAGGCTGGCATGCTTGAGAATAAACAGAACGTATTTGATGACTTTATTGCAGCTGGTGAATACTTAATTGAAAAGAAATATACGAAGAAAGAAAAGCTTTCGATTATGGGTGGGTCGAATGGTGGTCTTTTAGTTTCGGCTTGCATGGTTCAGCGCCCTGATCTATTTGGTGCTGTGATTTGTCGTGTCCCAGTTATTGATATGCTTCGTTATCATAAGTTTACGATCGGGAAGTTTTGGATTCCAGAGTATGGTAGTGCTGAAAATGAAGAACACTTCCCATTTTTATACAAATACTCACCTCTTCATAATGTTAAAGTAGGTGTGAATTATCCACCTGTCTTAATTGCAACGGCTGCGAGTGATGACCGAGTTGTCCCAGCACATGCGAAAAAATTCCATGCGACATTGTTAGAGAAGTCACCGGATACAAAATCGATTTTACGGTTAGAATCTAAAGCAGGACATGGTTTAGGGAAGCCGACTTCGAAGTTAATTGAAGAGTGGGTGGACTTTTACGCATTTTTAGAGCGGGAGTTAACTTAATAGGGCGATTTTGAAACAAAATTAGTTGTCATAATAGAAAATCCGAACGATTCATCTTAAATGAAAGCGTTCGGATTTTTGTGCTTCATCTTTCCTTTTGTTGTTTGTATTCTTTTAATTAAAGAGTGACATTTTAAAGATGGGCACTATTTAATCAATGGGTGCGAAAAGTCATGATCAATGGAGGTCAGTGGTATGCCATTTTTATCAGTTGATGATATGGGGTTATATTATGATATAAAACTAGTAATATCGTTCCATTGTTGAACATGTAATCGCTCCTTTTTAAAGAAAAATTTAGTAACTAAAAGACAAGTAAACTTGATAGTAATCATTAATTTTTGTAAAGTTTTTTCTCGAAAAGTTGGATTTATTTAGAAGAACTTTTGTTCAAAATATTATAATGAAATTTTTTACAATAAATACAAATAACACGATTTTGTATTATAATAATAGTGAGCAAAGTAAAAGGAGAGGTACTTAATGGGAAGTAAGCTCTTTTACAAAAAATTAAATTATAAAGAAAGGTTTATAAGAACAATTTGGATGTGGATTTTCGCCATATTTTTAGTCACCTTTGTTTTATTTCTTGATGTTCCGACAGGTCCTGTAATTGTATTTTCTATAATCATGGCAATCACCGGTGTCTTTCAGTTAGGTTTTAATTATTCAAAATGGAAGGAAATGGAGAAGAAAGGTTCAAAAAGTCAATGAATAAAAAAGCCTTTACACCATATTGATGTGAAGGCTTTTTTAGTTCTTAAATTAATTCAATTATTCACATATATCATTTCTTCACTTGCAAAAGAGTGAGATCTATTCACAGAAGTTCGCCATAGCGTTAAAAACGTAAAACCAAAAGTGAATCTTATGAGGGTGTAATCTAAACAGGCAAGTAGCAGCCGTACGCTCTTGTACTTACACAGTTTAGATTACACTCTCTATATGGATGATAAATTGTAATTATATCTTTTATTTAAAGTGGCTTGACGTTTAAGATTTTGTAGCTTATGATATTTATAACTGAATAGGAAAAAGTTGGGTTGGCTTGTAGCACGCTATAAGTCATTAAAAGGGAAGTTCGGTTCAAATCCGACACGGTCCCGCCACTGTAATTGGAAGTTTTCTATTAAGATACCACTGTCAATAGACGGGAAGGTAATAGAAAATGATGATCATGAGTCAGGAAACCTGCCTATCTTTTTACGCCATTCAACCTACGAGGATAGGGAGGTGTGCCAGCGCATGATGAATTTTTAAGTTTATTTTACATAGTGTCGCTGTAGCATAATGTAAGTATACATCTCTTCGTTGTTGAAGAGATGTTTTTTTTGTTGGATTAGATCGATTAATTTGGAGGGGAATATAGTGAATAGATTTAAAGGAAAAGGAATTAAAAGTTCATTCATTGTTTTTATTGCAACGATTTTTTTAATTGCTCAATCAGGCATGTATTCGAGTTCACCTGCCTATGCAGATGAATTGCCTAGTGGAGTAACCATTACAGCGATTGATGAAGACGGGGAAGATGTATTTGAAACTAAAGCTGTTTCATTTGAAGACGAGGATACAGCATTTGATGCGTTGGATGACGTAGCAGAAGTGACTTATGAAGATACAGACCTTGGTCAATTTATTACAGGTATTAATGAAAACTCACCTGAAGAGGGTTATTATTGGGGATTTTTTGTTAATGGTTCAACAGCTGATGTAGGTGCAGAAGGATACGAGTTAGATCATGGAGACAATCTATTATTTAAGGTCGTAGATGAAGACATATGGCCACATACCACAATTGATGTTAAGGTATCGGCTGTTGGTTTGAATGATGAAGAAGTTTTACCGGAAACGAATGTTGATATTGTTAAATTTGGAACAGCATACGATGCAATACTCCAAGCAACAGACCAAGAAGGTATTAACTTGGATGTTTCTGTTGATTCCGAGTTTCTAACATTTATTAATGATCTAGATGATGCCCTTGATGATTCTTTTTACTGGGGCATGTATCTAAATGATGACTCTATGGAGACAGGTCTTGTTAATTATCAAATGCAAGAAGGGGACCACTTGGAGTTAATTGCTACTGAGCTAATTGATGAAGACTCTGGAAGTGATGATTCTGAAGGAGAACAAGGAAGCAATGATGGAAAAGAAGAATCTACAAATGAAGAGGAAGTAGATGAGCCTGAAAGTGATAATCTAGAGGAATTAACACTTGAATATATTAAACAATTAACAGATGAATCGATTGATTATCTCTTATCAAATGACAGCCTGGATTGGTATGGATCCATTACCCTGAATGCATTAAAAAGAGATGTAGCGCAACAAATTGCTGAGGATTCGATTGAAAGTGTTGTAGTGAATGAAGGTGAATTTCGACTTGTTACAGACGCAGCAAGAAACATTTTAATTTTAACTGCTGCCGGTAAAGACGCAACGGATATTGAAGGGTATAACTTGATAGAAAAATTAACAAATCATGAAGGCATGACAAGTCAAGGTAATAATGGCCCTATTTATTCCTTATTGGCGATTAATAGTGGTGGTTATGATACAGAAGACGATGCAACATGGTCAAAAGACAAATTGATTGAATACTTAATTGAAGAACAGTTGGATGATGGTGGTTGGTCTCTTTTCGGCAATTCCTTTCATGTGGATTTAACCGGTATGGGACTAGCAGCACTTGCTCCATATCAAGGTGATGAAAATATTAAAACCGTTATTGACAATGCAGCAGCCCACTTATCAAAAGCTCAACATGAAGATGGTGGATACCCAGATCCATTCCATGGGGGGGATTCCAGTCCATCAATAGCAATGGCTATAACAGGACTTGTATCGGTTGGTATTGACCCAACAGGTGAAGAATTTACCACTGAAAAAGGCGTTAATTTAGTGGAGCGTTTACTTCAATTTCGAAATGATGATGGCGGCTTTGACCAAAATATTGGTGATGATGAATCAAATAGTATTGCTTCTAATCAAAGCGTATTTGGCTTAGCAGCATACTATAAGTTTCTAAATAATGATGGAGCAATATTTGACTTTAGAGTGACTGGTGAGGATAAAGATAAAGAAGATGAGCAAGAAGATCAAGAGCAGCAAGATGAAGGTAAGAAAGAAGAAGATGAAGAAAAAGAAGAAGATAAAGATGTGGATGTTCCAAAAGAGCAAGAAGATAAAATCGATGAAAAAGAGGACGATCGAGGTGAAAATGTTACAGGTGTAATAGAATCTAGTACGGATGACAAGAAGGATTCAACTGAAAATAATAATGATGTAGATCAAGATACTTCAAATGAAAATACTGAAATCAAACATACAGCATCAGGTGAAGAGCTGCCTGATACGGCAACATCCAATTATACTTTTATTGCAATCGGAATATTTATGGTGATTGCAGGCATTATGCTCGTTGTTTTTAAAAGAAGACTACGTGTTAATCTTTAAGTGAGTTGATGGATAATTCAGGTTGACTGGATTACCTGATGCTTACATCAAAGAGGAGGTAATTACCATGAGACGTCTACTGATTCAGGTCATGCTTGGTTTTATTCTCTTTTTTATAATAGGTTGTTCACCGGAAGAACCACACTCTAACCAAGAATCTTTAACTGATGTAAATGAGGTTGGAGAGGTAGAACGGGTAGTTGAGTATAAACAATCAATAGCACCTGATTTATTAGATACATTACTAAACAAAAAAGAAAATAATAAACAGGTTGAAAAAAGGGAAGAAACTGAAAAAGAAGATTCTTCTATTGATGATGAAGAGCAGGGTCATAGTAGTGATGAGGGAAATTCAACCCATGAAGAAAGTGATCAAAGCACCACCACAGAATCAAATAGTGATGAAGTAGAAGAGTCCAATGAAGATTCAAGCCAGAATGACTCAGGAAGCTCCTCTTCAAATAGAAGTTCAGAACAATCAAATGACTCCAGTGAAGGGGATTCAAATCAAAATAGTGAATCTAATGAAAACGAAAATGATGGGCAGTCAGACGATGATAAAAAAGAATCTGAGAGTACAGTCACTGTTTCAATTACAACCGGGGATGTAAAAGGAACCATTTTACCTGAAACGGAAGTAGCGCTAGAAGATGGAGATACTGCATTAGATGTTACACAACGAATAGCCCAGAAAAAACAGATTGATATGAGTGTTCGTGGCTCTGGTGCTACTGCGTATGTTGAAGGAATTGATGGTTTATATGAGTTTGATGAAGGACCATTAAGTGGATGGCATATAAGAGTGGATGACGTTATGATTGATCGAAGCTCTGGTATCTATTCAGTTCATGAAGGGCAATCCGTTGATTGGAGTTACACAGTGAATTATTTGGAGGATTCAGATTGGTAAGAGGGATTCAATCATTCCATCCTTTCGTTTTATTGGTTTATTATGTGCTGATTATTATTGGATTAATGTTATATCAACATCCTTTATTTTTGTTAGGTGCCCTATTTCTAATAGGTACCTTTAATTACATTTTAGATAAAGGAAGGGAATTAAAAAAATGGGGCTTTATGATTGGAATGATGAGTACACTCATCATTCTTCTCACCCCGATTTTTAATCGTAGGGGTAATCAGATTTTGTTTCATCTTTTTGATCAGCCAATTATGCTTGAAGCAGTAATCCAAGGGATCATGATTGCTTCAACTTTGGTGGGGATTTTAGCTATTTTCGTAACATTTAATATCGTGTTAACACCGGATAAGCTTTTATATTTATTTTCAAAGGTTTTGCCTCAATGGGCGTTACTCACTATGCTGTCAATGAGGTTTGTTCCACTTCTGATTAGAAAGGTCAAAGAAATGATGAACATCCAGCAAGTTAAAGGTCTAGCAATTAATCAAGGCTCTGTTCATAAGCGAGCCAAAAACGGGATGCAGATTATGCAAATGCTTTTAACTAATGCATTGGAGGATTCGATTCAGGCGGCTGATTCAATGTCAGCACGAGGGTATGGATTGCAGAAGAGAAGCAATTATAAGGCTTTTAAGATGAAATCGAAAGACTGGCTGACATTGGGCTATTTAATGGGCTTTGCTATTATTCTCTTATTTGGTTGGGCCAAAGGCGATGGAGTATTACAGTTAGAGCCTGTCTTAGAAACAATCATGTTTAGTGGAAGCGAGTATATTTACTTCATCACTTGGCTGTTTTTAATTGGTTTTCCAATTTTGACAGAAGGTAAGGAGGTCATTCATTGGAAATACTATCAATGGAAAATGTAGGTTTTACCTATCCTGATTCCAACGAGGAAGTTTTGAAAAGCATTAATTTTACTATTCACAAAGGGGATTTTATAGTTCTATGTGGTAGTTCTGGAAGTGGAAAGTCAACATTATTAAGATTAATTAAGCATGATCTAGCTCCGCACGGCGATTTACAAGGTGATATTTACTATAAGGAGAAGCGATTGGAAGATCATTCACCAATTAGACGGGCAAAGGAAATCGGAATGGTCTTTCAAGATCCTGAAAACCAAATAGTAATGGACACGGTGATGAATGAGTTATTATTTGGGTTGGAAAATATGGGGTATAGCACTCCGGAAATGAATAAAAAGATTGCTGAAATGACACAGTTTTTTGGTTTAAATGGTCTCTTAAAAAAGAAAACAGATGAATTATCAGGCGGGGAAAAACAGCTAGTTAATTTGGTATCCGTATTATTACTAGACCCAGATATTATTCTTTTGGATGAGCCAACTTCACAATTGGACCCTATAGCAGCAAAGGAATTCATCTATACTTTGGAGCGTTTAAATGATGAATTTGGAATTACAGTTCTGATTGTTGAGCATCGATTGGAAGATTTATTTACTGTTGCTGAATATGTGATGGTTATGGATGAAGGAAGGATCTCATATATAGACATGCCAGAAGAAGTTGTCAAAAAGCTAATTAATCACCCTACACTTAGTCGTTTTTTACCGAGTGCATCTAGAATATTTTTGAATTTTAGTGAAAGTAACGAGTCTAAACAAATACCGATCACCGTAAAAGAGGCGCAAGGATGGTTAGAAACACAGGTGATTCATCCATCAAAGACTATGGAGAAAACGAGGGATGTAAATAAAAATATTCTAAAGCTAAAAGAAATTGACTTTCAATATGTTAAACGTGTACCTCCAGTATTACATAATTTATCACTGAATGTATGTAAGGGTGAATGGCATGCCATTCTTGGGGCGAATGGAACTGGTAAATCAACATTGTTAAAGATCATTGCTGGTCTATTAAAGCATCAGCATGGCTCCATTAAGTATGACGGCAAAAAAATCAAAAATAATTATCATGAAATAGTTAGTTATTTGCCACAAAACCCTGCTTTGTACTTTGTTCAAGATACATTAATGAAAGAATATAGAATGCTTGCTCGACATTTTCAAATAGAAAATGCAAATGAAAAGATATCCCAACTTCTTAATCAGTTTCAAATTTATGATTTAAAAGACAGACATCCTCATGATTTAAGTGGTGGTCAATTACAAAAAGCAGCCTTAATTGGAACGTTACTGACGCAACCTGCAATTTTACTGATTGATGAGCCTACTAAAGGATTAGACCCGGAATCAAAAAGTAGATTAGCAGAAGTATTAAGAACGTTAATTAAAGATGGATTAACCATTGTTATGGTTACACATGATGTTGAGTTTGCTGCAAGCTATTCTTCTAGGAGTAGTTTGTTATTTCAAGGACAAATAACAACTACTGAAGACACTAGAAAGTTTTTTAAAGAAAATATGTATTATACGACAACGGTGAATCGGATCACAAGGAAGTCTAATGCTCCATCAGTTATAACTATAGAGGAGGCAAACGAGAAATGGCACGTTCAAAAGGACTATTAATCACATTAAGTACTATTTTTTTTATAGTACTTGTGAGTGCTCCACTATTAAGTGCACGTCATTACATGTTGTTTAGTATACTCATGTTATTGATCTCTTTTGTCCCGTTTGTGATACGCTTTGCTCAAAAAAACCTGTCAAGTCGTGAACTAGTTCTCTTAGCCATACTAGGAGCCATTGCAGCAGTTAGTCGAGTTCCTTTTAGTTCTTTGCCTAGTGTACAGCCTACTACCTTTGTCATTATTGCAACAGGTATTGTTCTTGGTCCTCAAAGTGGATTTGTTGTTGGGGTATTGGCTGCAATCGTTTCCAACCTTTTCTTAGGTCAAGGGCCGTGGACACCGTGGCAAATGTATTCTTGGGGAATGATTGGCTTGGTTGCAGGGTTACTGAATAATAGGTGGCTTATGAAAAACATGATTGGTCGTTGTATATACGGCTTTATCGTGGGCTTTTTATTCGGTTGGGTGATGAATTTATGGTTTGTTATTGCAGTCATTCAAGAGTTCGATTGGAATGCCATTATTCTTTATTATAGTGCAAGCTTTTGGTTTGACCTTGCTCATGCTCTTTCCAATGTGTTTTTCATATTACTATTTAGTGTAACATGGATCAAAATATTAGAACGCTTTAAGCGAAAATATGGATTATTTAAAGAGACGTAGATTCTCTTAAGGTTGTGTGCTGTTGATTTTCATAGAAGGAGGTTGATCGCTTTTGAGAAAATGGTTTTCATTGATATTAATTGGTGGAGGGTTATTCTTCCTTGTGTACGGTGGCTGGCAGGTTTTCTCAGGAAATATAGCTCAAGATGAAGCATTAGGTAAGGCTCGTTCGGTAGTCTCTGCATCAGAAAATGTTCAAGAAAAAGGGGTTGTACCCGAGGATTTTAACCCTGCTACTGACGAGGTGATTGGAATTTTAGAAGTTCCTAGACTTGATGCTGAATTGCCGATAGTTGAAGGAACAGATGAAGATGATCTAGAACAAGGGGTTGGTCATTATTCAGGCACTGCCTTTCCTAATCAAAGTGACCAAATTGTTCTATCAGGTCATAGAGATACCGTCTTTCAAAACTTTGGAGACTTAGAAATAGGCGATCAGCTCACTGTCCAAATGGAATATGGAACATTTACATATGACATTCAGGAAACTGAAATAGTTGATGCAGACGACCGAACCGTGATTCAATCTACTGCTCCAGATGAAGTTTTAGTATTAACGACATGTTATCCATTTGGTTATATTGGTAATGCCCCAGATCGTTATATTATTTATGCTACTCCAACAGAAACTGATTAAGCAACTATACTTCTAGAAGTTATTAGTTCAAATGAAAAGGTGTATATTTGGAAATTATTCATTAATGAGACCAGTATTGAACCACTTAATATTAATCCTAGCTTAATTAGTAACCACTTTTATCAATACCACATAGCCTTGTTTTGTATTCTTTTTAAAAAGAAAGCCATTTTAAAAAGTAAGTGAATTTTTAACTTATGTTAAATGGAGGTCAGTGGTATGCCATTTTTATCAGTTGATGATATGGAGTTATATTATGAAATAAAAGGGGAAGGTGAACCGATCTTATTCATACATTGTCCTGTCTTTCCAAGTGACGTGATGCGACCACAAAGTCAAAATTTATCTAAGTCTTATCAAGTTATAAATTTTGATTTAAGAGGACATGGTAAAAGTTCAGCTTCTAATGAAAAGTGGGATTTCACAACAATTGTAGAAGATATTAAGTCTCTTTTAGACGACATTAATGTAGGGCCTGTTTGGGTATATGCCTATTCTGCTGGCTGTTCAATTGCATTTGAATTAGCAATTTCAGCTCCTAATTACGTGAAAGGGTTAATTCAAGTTGGTGCAGTAGATGAAGTTGATAGTCCGATTTTAACTGCTGTTACTAAAGGAGGTGCAGCAATATCTAAAAGAGGTATAACCAAAACGATTGGTTTCTTTGGTTCATTTAGTAATACACGAAAAATAAATGTCCTATTTCCGTTAATGAAGTCAGCACTAAAAGCAAATCCGATAGATGCGGAGTCGTTTTACCGTGCTTACTTAGCTTATAAATGTACTGAGAGGTTGAATGAAATAAAGAAGCCGACTCTATTAGTTTATGGTGAATACGACAAGCTTTTAGGGCGTTATGGTTATAATATTGCAACAGAGATTAGAGATAGTCAGATAGAAATAATTGATGGTGCACGCCATCAAATTCCATCAAACAAAAGTCAGGAACTCAATACCATTATGCACAATTTTTTATCTAAAAATGTTTTGTAATGAAATGAAAAGCGCCGGGGTTTAGGACCCCGGCGCTTTTGTTACTTCCCTAATATTCTGGTGAATACTAAATTAAATGACAGGACGACTTTGCACGTGTTGTTCTAATTCCTCTACAGAGTCTTTAGTTCGTTTAACATTTTGTATAATAAAATGACTTTTCGGTATAGTTGGCATTCGTTCTAAGCTAAAGGTTAAGTCTTGCTCAGGTAGCTCATAAGTCATATGACCAACCAAGTATTTAAAAAATGTTCGCATGACCATGACGGCTAACCATTCACCACCACAACGATGACCAATATGAAAATCACCGCCACCTTGTGGAATAAAGCTAAACGGGCTACCTTTCCAGCCTTTAAACCTTTCTGGGATAAACTCTTCTGGTGACTCCCAATCATCAGGATGTCTGTTTGTTCCATATAGGTCTAATACAACTAGTTGATCTTTTTTGAAATGGTAACTTTGCCAGTAGAAGCTCTTCTTTACTTTGGCAGCCATAGCTGGTGCGAATGGATAAAAACGACGCACTTCTTGTGAAAACATATGGCTATAGCTGTCTTGGTCTTCTTGCATTTTTTTAAAAGTTTCCGGGTATTCATGAAATGCTAATGCACCAAAAATAATAAAATATGCTGCTGCAACCAAAGGGCGGTAAGTGTTGTTCAATTCAACAGCTGCTGTTTGTAAGTCGAGCAGTTTTCCGTTTGGCTCACGATGATTAGAAACAATGTAAGCAGACGTATAGGCTGGTGGTTTGATTTTACCAGAGCGTATATCTTTAATAATTTCTTTAAGCCACTTTTCATGACGATCTCTAGCTCTTTTACCTTGGCGAAAACGAGCAATAGAACCACCAAATGAATCGACCATTTTGTTAAGCTCGTCTGTTCGATCCTTCACCTCATTCTCCTCTACAGGTACCCCAACCCATTTCAACCCCGCTCGAGTTAATATTTCTCTTAATTCATCGAAAAGAACGACTTGTTCTTTATTCTCCCAGTTCTTCACTTTGGCATCGAGTTCGTTAACAGCAATATTTTTCATATCTTCTAGACGTTCAGGTGTCACTAATGATAAGTGCATCCGTTTTCTTTGTTTGTGTAATTCCCCGTCTAAACCATGAACACCGCCTTGTCCGAGTAATGATTTTTTAAGAGGAAGTGGCGCTGCACCTTTTCGTTTAAAGATCGTGTTGTCATAAAACATTTCTGCTGCTTCTTTCCCAGCCATGCAAATTGTTTTTTTCCCCATTAAGCGTGTTTCAAAAATGTCTGAGCCTAATTCTTTACGTCTGTTCGGTAAAAAGTGAAAGCCTTGGTCAATAAGTGTCAACGTATGGTCAATTCCACCTGTTTTAGGGATTGGCTTTTTTACTTTCATGTTTTCAGCTCCTTATATTAAACGTCACACTATCCAAGTCTTAGTATTTCAGTAATTTGTATGATTTATGAATAATCTATACGAAATCTTTACATGTGCTTAATACTAGCTTAATAAACGGTAAGTAAAATGAGATCTGTAAGGAGTTGTGAAGGACCTAGCTTGTTCTCGTTTCTTAAACTCAATAACGACAAGCTTTGTTTTCCCACATGCTTAATTCTTAAAAAAACAGGGGGATTTTCAAGTGGATCAAAAAGTAAAGAAGTTTAGCTTGATCTTTTTACTAGGTGTAATGTTGATGTTTGTTGTTGCCTGTGCTGAAGAGGAAGAAGAAGGAGTGTCGACTGATTCAGAAAGTGATGAAGATGTTGTTTCAGCAAGCGAGGATAGTGAGGAACAAAATGAGCTAGAAGAAGGTCCAGAAGGTTACTTAAGTGCTCAAGGATCAGATACTATGGTTAACTTAGGCCAAGCTTTTGCAGAAGCTTATATGTCGGATTATCCAGGTGATGTTGCTGTAACAGGTGGAGGTACTGGAACAGGAATAGCAGCATTAATTAACGATGATGTTGATATAGCACAAGCTTCACGAGCTTTTTCAGATGAAGAGGTAGAAGAAGCGCAAAATAATGATGTCGAAGTTCAGGCGTTTGTTGTTGGGCAAGATGGATTAGCGATTTATTTAAATGAAAACAACCCAGTTGAAAACCTAACTATTCAGGAGCTTAAAGACATTTTCACTGGAGAAATTACAGAATGGTCTGAATTAGGCTGGGATGAAGGTGGTACGATCTCAGTATTCTCAAGACAAAGTAACTCAGGTACGTATGTGTATTTCAATGAAAATATAATGGGTGGTGAAGACTGGGCTTCAGGCACTCAATTTATGTCTGGTTCAGCTGCTCTTGTAGAAGGTGTGGCTCAAGACGAAGGTGGTGTTGGTTATAGTGGGATTGGTTATAACGAAGACACTGTGAATGTAGTGAATGTCGCTATAGACGAAGACAGTGATTATGTTACCCCTTTAGAAGCTGAAAACGTAAATGACGGCTCTTATCCGATTGCTAGACCTTTATACTTCTATACAAATGGTGTACCAGATGGATTAATGTTGCATTACTTAGACTGGGTGCTTAAATCAGAAGAAGCAACAGAACAATTAAATATAACAGGGTTTTATGGAATTGGTGATTATGAAGAAGAAAATATAGAACTTTATGAAGAATTAGGTTTGGATTGGTAAGAGCTTAAGAATTGCCAAGGAAGTGACTCTTTCCTTGGCTCATACATAATCAAGGGGGAGGATGTCTTCATGAGGCCACCAGGTTTAAAGGTAGTAAATGATATTGGGCAATTAAATAATGTATCTAAAAAGAAGCTGACACAAAAGTCTTTTGTTACGAACATTAATGACTATTTAATGGAAAAGGTGTTTTTACTGTTAGGTACCTTTGCGATTTTTATTTTAGCTTTAATTGTTGGTTTTTTATTTCGTGAAGGAATGGATGCCTTAAGAGAAGTAGGAATAGGTGAGTTCTTGATTCATCAGAGCTGGTACCCATCTTCTAGTGATCCTAGGTATGGTGCGCTACCCTTTATTATTAGTTCAATCATGGTAACGGTTGGAGCTTTAACCTTAGCAGTGCCGTGGGGGATTTTTACGGCGATCTTCATCGCAGAAATAGCTCCTAAACGATTAAAGGAAATACTGAAGCCAGTTGTTGAAGTGTTTGCTATTTTTCCTTCTGTCGTATTAGGGTTCATAGCTTTAGTAGTTCTATCACCCATGGTAGCTAATGTATTTAACTTGTCTAATGGTTTAACAGCTATAACTGCCTCAATCATTCTGTCTGTGATGGCATTGCCAACGATCATAAGTATAGCTGAAGATTCTCTCAATAGCGTACCTAGTGATTTTAAAGAAGCGGCTTATGCATTAGGTGCAACAAAATGGGAAGTAGTGAAAGACATATCTTTACCAGCAGCAAAGTCTGGGATTATAGCTGCTGTTATGCTTGGATTTGGTCGAGCAGTTGGTGAAACGATGACAGTATTAATGGCTGCTGGTAATGCAATTGATATGCCGATACGCGAGTTTTTAGGTGTTACAATCCCTGATTTCCTAACTTCAGTTCGAACACTGACAGCTAATATTGCAATTGAAGGCTCAGATGTAGCGTGGGGAAGCTTACATTATAGTGCGCTTTTTGTAGTTGGGATCATTTTATTTGTCATCACTTTCGTTGTGAATCTAATTGCAGATATTCTCATTAATAGACAGCGAGGAGCGATGCGAAATGACTAACACAGCAATACTTAGGAAAAAACAGATCAAACAAAATATTTGGATTTCAATTTCCTATACATTTGCTTTAATTACAGTGATCACCTTATGCTTGTTGTTTTATTGGATTTTACGTGGCGGAGCAGAAGTCATTAGTTGGTCTTTTATTACGCAAATGCCTCAACAGAATATGACAGCAGGAGGTATTTGGCCAGCAATTGTTGGGACAGTTTACGTTTCAGTCTTAACTATCACCATTTCAGTCCCTTTAGGAATTGGGGCAGCGATTTATTTAAATGAGTATGCTAAACAAGGAAGACTTGTACGAATGATTCGATTAGCGATTCGTAATCTTTCAGGTGTGCCTTCAATTGTATATGGTTTATTTGGTTTAGGATTATTTGCTGCGACATTAGGGTTTGGAAGAAGTTTATTAGCAGCTGCATTAACACTTTCTATTATGGTACTACCTTGGGTTATTACTGGAGCGGAAGAGGCATTAAAGTCAGTTCCACGTAAATTTCGAGAGGGAGGATTGGCTTTAGGGGCGACTAAATGGCAAACGATCCGTCAATTAGTATTACCACCTGCTATACCTGGGATGGCCACTGGGGCTATATTAGGATTAGCGAGAGCGGCTGGTGAAACAGCCCCAATCATTTTAACAGGAGCTGCTTATTATTTGCCGATAATTCCGCATGATATAAAAGAACAATTCATGGCATTGCCATATCATTTATATATTTTAGTAACTCAACACTCCGAAACGGCAACAGTAAGGCCAATTGCTTTTGGTACAGCTTTAGTCTTAATTGCTCTAGTTATTCTACTGAATAGCTTTGCTATAATGATCCGCAACCATTTCCGGAAGAAGAATGAGTTGCTATAACTTTAATGAGGAGGAGAGCGTATGACATTAAAAATAGCTGATCCTGTGAAATTAGATTTGGATAAGAAAAATGAATTATTTGAAGATACTCACGCTAATAAAGTTTTTGAAGTTGAATGTTTAAATTTATGGTATGGGCAAAATCAAGCATTAAAAGATGTTAATTTAACGATTAATGAAAAGCAGGTAACGGCAATCATCGGACCATCTGGCTGTGGGAAATCAACATTTTTAAAGACTTTAAATCGAATGGTAGAGTTAACACCAAATGTTCGAACAGATGGGGAGATTATTTATCATCATGTTAATGTCTTTGATCCATCAGTTAACTTAGTAGAATTACGTAGTGCAATTGGAATGGTCTTTCAAAACCCTAACCCATTCGCGAAGTCAATCTTTGATAATGTTGCTTTTGGTCCACGTATTCATGGTGTTAAGAATAAGTTTAAGCTACGAGAGATAGTAGAAAAAAGTTTAAAACAAGTAGCACTTTGGGATGAAGTTAAAGATCGTCTTAATGACAATGCACTAGGTTTGTCTGGTGGGCAACAACAACGTTTATGTATTGCACGGTGTTTAGCTGTGGGACCAGAAGTGATATTAATGGATGAGCCAACTAGCGCATTAGACCCAGTCTCAACAGCTAAGATTGAAGAGTTGATTGGTGAGTTGAAGGAGCATTATAGTATCGTTGTCGTTACTCATAACATGCAACAAGCTGCACGAATCTCTGATAATACGGCTTTTTTCTTACACGGTGAAGTGATTGAGTATGATCGAACTGATCGAGTATTTTCTTTACCATCAGACCCGAGAACTAAAGATTATGTCAGTGGCCGTTTTGGATAAGGTTTCTCTTACTTTTAATAATGAGATTTACGCGTCGCTAGAAACGTATGAGTCGTTAATAGCGATCAACTTGATTTGTTGGCGTTTGTGTCCATTTATTAGCTCTCAAGCTTTTTGAACTAGCACTATCGAAACTCTAAATCCGAACGAGTTCAAATAATGACTCGTTCGGATTTTCTATTATTACACCATTATATCTCAACTTTGGTATATGTCGTTAATTACTGTTATATATATTAAATCAATTTGTTTAGTTTATTGCTATCTTTACAAATTCTTAACACTATTAAGAAAATTCATCATGTAGAATAGTAATTAAGAGTAATACGTAGTTTATAAAGGAGAGGGTTCTTTTGGCTGAGAAAGTATTAGTTGTTGATGATGAAGCTTCAATTATTACATTAGTTCAGCATCATTTGGAGCAGAGTGGCTATGAAGTATTATCTGTTCAAGATGGGAAAGAGGCCATTAATTTAATCAATACAGTCTATTTTGATTTAGTTATATTAGATCTTATGCTACCTGGCCTTGACGGAATGGAAATATGTAAAAAGCTTCGTCAACAACAGTATACAATTCCTATATTAATGCTGACAGCAAAAGATGATGAATTGGATTTGATCTTAGGTTTAGAGTTTGGTGCAGATGATTATATGACCAAACCATTTAGTCCTAAAGAACTAATAGCTAGAGTTAAAGCTTTAATGAGAAGGGTAATTGATTTTAATTCGAAGTCTCAAGGTGAAATGATTACAGTTGGGGATTTAAAGATTTATGTCCAAGAGTATGAAGTTTATTTTAAGGATAAACTATTAACACTAACACCAAAGGAATTTGAGTTATTATTATATTTAGCCAGACATAAGGGTCAAGCTTTATCCAGAGAACAACTAATGAGTGCTTTGTGGGGGTATGAATATATAATAGAAACAAGAATTATTGATGTTCATATCGCAAATTTGAGAGATAAACTAAGTCAACATTACATAAAAACAGTTCGCGGCGTAGGTTATAAGTTGTTAACACACTAGACAGAAGTTTTTCTGCATTAGATAAGGAAGAATGGTGATCTTGGAGGATCAAATAAAAGTTGGTGTTTTAACGTTATTAATAAGTAAGCTTTAGTTACCAATAAATGATAAACTTTTCTGAACATTCTCCTGTTATAATAGATATATAGTCATATTTATAGGGGGAGTTCAGCATCTATGAATAAAAAAAAATGGTTAATCATTGGGTTTAGTTTCTTATCACTTTTAATGGTGGTTAATATATTGGCGAGTAATTTCTTTTACGATTTAGCTATTAAGCGAGAGCAAAAAGATTTTCTAGCAGATAATGAAGACCTTGTCGTGTCTGCGAGTGCGATGAATGTATTTTTAGAAGGTGGTTGGCGTGAGTGGGTGAATACCCAGTCATTCGAAAATTGGGAGATGGAATCGTATGATGGTTTAACGTTACAAGGCTATTATTTAGAAGCTGAAGAAAAGATAGATCGCACAGTAGTCTTTTCTCATGGGTATCTTGGTCAGGGTCGAGATATGGGGCTGTTTGGACAATATTATTATGAAGAGCTTGGGTATAATGTACTCATGTCTGATATGAGAGGACATGGTGATAGTGATGGTGATTATATCGGGTTTGGTTGGCATGATCGGCTTGATTTAATTGATTGGGTTAACCGTGTTATTGAGCATCAAGGATCAGATGTTGAAATTGTGTTGCATGGCTTGTCTATGGGAGCAGCAACGGTTTTAATGGCAAGTGGTGAAGAATTGCCTGACAATGTTAAAGCTATTGTGGCTGATAGTCCATATACAAGCACTTATGACTTGTTTGGTTATCAAATGAACCGCATGTATAACCTTCCATCTTTCCCGATTTTACCTACTACCAGTGTTGTGGCACAGGTTAGAGCAGACTATTCATTAAAAGAAGCATCTGCATTAGAACAAGTAAAAGAGACGGATATCCCGATTCTTTATATCCATGGTCAAGAAGATACTTTTGTCCCAACGTCTATGACTGAGGAGTTGTATGGAGCAACGAATAGTCATACAGAAATGAAACTGTTTGATAATGCAGGTCATGGAGAAGCTTTTGCTATTTATGAAGAAACGTATGTAGAAAGACTGAATGATTTCTTGAACCGTTTTGTAACCAAATAGAGGTATAAAAACGAAAAGCGAGCTAGGAACTAAAAAGATAGAATAATGAAAAATCCGAACGATTCATCATAAATGAATGCGTTCGGATTTTTTGTTTAGGAAAAGCGCGAGCGCTGATAAAAAGAGGTGAAATGCCCATCTTACCTTTTTAAGTAATGCGCAGGGCGTGGCGTTTTCTGATACGATTAGTTCTTTAAAAATTGATACATATCAATCTGATTATTACAAAGTATAACTATATAATTTATATTATCGGAGGTACTTTAAATGGATCAAGAGGAAAAGCAAATAAGGCTTACATCATCAGAAATAGCCCCCCTTTGGAGTCAATACATGAATGATAGTGCAAGTATTTGTATGCTATCTTACTTTTTAGAAAAGGTTGAGGATGAAGAAATTAAACAAGTAGTTGAATATTCTTTACAATTATCGAAATCTAATATTCAAGAAATAACTTCAATACTTACTGAAACAAATAATGTAACTCCTCATGGCTTTAAGTTAGAAGAGGACGTGGATCTTAATGCTCCTAGATTGTACTCTGATATTTACGTATTAAATTTTGTACATCAAATGTCTATGATCGGTCTAACAACTTATTCAACTAGTTTATCAACATCCATAAGACAGGACATGACTGATTATTATATGGAATGCCTTACTAACACCATGCAATTATTTAAAATGTCAAAGGATTTATTATTGTCAAAAGGTCTGTATGTAAGGCCACCATACTTACCTAATTTGAAACAGGTATACTTTGTTAAAAAACAAGGATTCATTTTAGATGTCTTAGGCGAAAAGAGACCGCTAATAGCAAGTGAAGTGACTAATCTTTATGCTAATATACAGAGAAATGCTTTAGGAGCAGCAACTTTAACGGGTTTTTCTCAGGTGGCTCAGGATAAACAAGTAAAACAATTCCTTACTAGAGGGGTCGATATTGCAAAAAAACATATTAAATTGTTTGGTAATAAATTAGAGGAGAGTAATCTTACAATACCTGTTACATGGGCAACAGAAATAACTGAAAGCACAACCTATACTTTTTCAGATAAACTGATGATGTTTTATACATCAGCATTAATTGCTTTGAGTACAGGATTTTATGGTACAAGTGCCTCTCAAAGTCCAAGAGTCGATTTAGGTGTTCTGTACAACAGATTATCTTATGAAATACAACTATATTCAGAGGATGGAGCTAACATAATGATTGATAATAGATGGATGGAACAACCGCCAATGGCCTCAGATCGAAAAGGACTAACAACAGGTGAATAAGCTAAAATTTGTTTGTAGCTTCTAATAAATGAGCTTAATTTTGGTAGTTAGGAGATTTGGGAATTTATGTCCAACATATGAATGTTCTAAACATTATAGGAGAATATAATCTTAGATCAGATTTTAACAATGGAGGATTCGCACATGGATTCAGAACATATTCGATTAACTGCACCAGAAATATCAGAACTTTGGGTAGCGTACATTAATGATTCGGGCGTTGTTTGTGTGTTAAAGAATTTTATGAATCAAGTTCAGGATGAAAAGGTCAAGTCTGTAATAGAAAGAGCTTTGGTAATATCAGAAAATGGAATGAATGAAACAGAGAAAATCTTTACACAGGAAGGTTATCCAATTCCTGTTGGTTTTAATGAGAATGAAGATGTCGACCTTCAATCTAATCGGTTATATTCTGATGGCTATATGTTGGAGTTTTTAAAGCAGTTGGGGCAAATCGGAATGAAAACGTATAGTTTATCCATTGCTTTTGCAACAAGACAAGATGTATATCAGCTTTTCGTCAATGGCTTAAATGAAATGCAGCAAATTCATGAACAAACGCTACAAGTATCATTAGAACAAGGTACTAACATGCGTCCACCTTATTTACCTATTCCAAAAAAACCTGACTTTGTAAAGAAGCAAAGTTTTTTGACTGGGTGGTTAGGTGATCGAAGGCCCGTTATAGGAGCTGAGATTACACATTTAGTATCCAATATTCAAAGAAATGCATTGGGTGCTGCAACGATGACAGGATTTGCTCAGACAACCCAATCGAAAGAGCTTAGACAATATTTTCAACAAGGTAAAGAAATAGCAAATAAACATATCGAAGTCTTCAGTACCATTATGAGGGAAAACGATTTACCTGTTCCGATGACTTGGGATACAGAAGTCACCGATCATACGTCGTTTGTTTTCTCTGATAAGTTAATGTTATTTTTGACTACATTTTTAAACAGTCTAGGATTATCTTATTACGGGTTAAGTATGGCAAATAGTCCAAGGCATGACCTAGGTGCACATTATACAAAAATGATGGCAGAAGTAGCACAATTCACACAAGATGGAACAAATTTGATGATTGACTATGGTTGGTTAGAGCAGCCACCACAAGCAGCAAATCGTAATAAATTAAAAAATGAGTAGAGGTCATTATGACTAAAGATAAACGTGTAGAAGCCATTATATGGAGTATAGCCTTACCTGGATTTGCTCAATTGCTCAGAAAAAAATATATAAAAGGCATATTCTTAGTTTTGTTAGAAATTATTATTAATGTCCAAGCAAGGTTTAACTACGTGATCATTGCAAGTTTTCAAGGGAATATTGATGTTGCTGTTGAGGCAACTAATTATCAATGGATTATGTTTTATCCTTGTCTTTATATGTTTGCTATATGGGATGCGTATAAAGATGCAGGTGGAGGAGGTCAACCTTTTTCTTATATCCCGTTTGCACTTGCTGCATTTATAGGGACAATTGGGGTTATTTCTTCACCGACTTTTCACATTGGTGGTGTTCTTTTAGGACCGATTTGGACAGGGATTCTAGCTCACATCATTGGATTTATTATTGGTATATTTATCATGAAGATTTTAAGGCGTACAATTGATATTGATGAAAGTGTGAATTGAGTTAGGTCAAGATTAGTTGTCATAATAGAAATCCGGACGATTCATTATAAATGGACTCGTTCGGATTTCTACGCTATTATATCGTTACACTAAATTGTTTTGAGCGCTGTTAAAAGTTGCCGAACGCTGATAAAGTCGTCTGAACGCTGATAAAAGTGCCCTAAGCGCTGATAAAATTTGATTCCTCTCGGGAGTTCCTCACCTTACACAAGGCATCATGTTCATCATTAAACAACTCTTCTTGCCTTGTCCCAACCTCCTTATGGTACTTAGGAGAAGAGAGATTTTTCTTCCTTCACTATAATTATCCTTTATTCCTTCTATATTTAATATAAAAAATAAGCGCTATAACTGTAAGTGGAATTAAGACCGGGGAGAGACCGATTACTAAAACGGTAATTCCAGAGAAAATATTAATGATAAAGTTGACGGTGTTCATTAATAACTGTTGTGCGCGTTCAATCGTGTTAAGTGAGTCTTGATTTTCGATTTCTGGAACGTTAACGCGTTGTTCGCTAATGTCAATATGGACTGTTGAATATGCACTATGGTTTTCTAAATAGCCCATTCGACCTTTGATTTGTTCGATTTCCTCTTGTACGCCTGAGAGATCATTTGAAATATTTAATAAGTCTTCGGTGTCTTCTGCTTCATCTAAAAAGTTTAATAACCGTTCTTCGACTGCTTCTTTTGAGAGTAATCGAGATTCTAAATCAACATACTCTTCAGTCACATCTTGGCCTTGGATCGATTTCTCAGTTACATTCGTATGTTCACCTTCAATATTGTTCATAAAATCATGAAAATAATCATCAGGTATGCGAGCAACGATTGAACCAGACACTAACCCTTCCTCATGTTCATATGAGGATGATTCAACAATATAACCATCTCTCGCTTCAATTTCTTTAGTTAATTCGCGTTCAGAGTCATCGAAGTCAGGGACTTCAATTGCTAGTCTTCCTGAATAAATCACCATACGACTTTCAGCGCGGTCTTCTGATAATTGTGGTTCGCTTTCATTTCGCAATTCAGCTTGTTCTACTTCCTCAGTTGTTGCTTGCTCTTCTGTAAAACCAGCGTCTTCATCAGCATTTAAGTCATAACTCTCTTGTGTAGTCTCTACTTCATCATCATTAGAACATGCATATAATACAGTTACAAACACGATAAACCATAACGTTAAAATGAAAATCTTCCACTTGGACTTAGTCACCATCATGACCCCACCTATTCTATATTATTAAGGTAGTAGACGTCTTTTCAGTAAGAATGTTACAACTAACTTGAGGTTATTTTTCCTTTTTGGGGATTATGACAAGTATTTCACGGGAAATCATGGTAATAAAAGTATAAAAGTATCATGAGGGTGAATCTTTTAGGGATATGTTACAGTATACAAAGAATTGAAGAGTTGAAAACGGATTAAGTTTAATGGAGGTAGTTGACATGAAACAATTACAGCAACTTATTCAAAGAATAGATCGCAAAAGTTATAAAGCGTATAAAGACATACAAGGAAATTATCAATTTAATACACACACTTTACACATTGACTATGTTCAAGGTGACCCATTTGCAACACCATCTAAAATCCGCATGTTTATACCAAATGACGTTCAGTCTGTTCAACCTGAATGGTTACAAACCAAAAAGCGCAGAATTTATGTGGAGGACTATATTGCAAGGCAAGTTCATCGGTCGATTATGAATGAACCAGTTCAAGTAAAAGGAAGTGGAAAAAGCGGTACTATTTCGATTGATGCACCAGATCAAGAAATATTAGAGCGAACAGCTGTTAACATAACTGAAGAAGGGGTGACCGTTTGCTTATCGATTGGCTTACCTGCAAATGGACGTCGAGTTAATGGTCAAGAAGCAGATAAGTTGTTGTTTAAAGCGCTACCGAGTATTATCGGGTCCTCAGCTTTACGCTTAAGTCAAAAGCATTTAGATGAAGCTATCCAATTGGCAGATCAACACGATGCTATCCGTCAAAAAATGAGGAAAGAAGGTTGGATTGCTTTTGTTGCTAATGGATCAATCTTACCAAGAGCGAGCGGAATCAGTTCTAAACCTTTAAAACAAGCAGTTCCTTTTCAAAGTCCAAAAGAGAATGAAGTAACTTTTCAGATTCCACATCACAAAGAGCCGATATCAGGAATGGCTATAACTCAAGGGATTACGTTAATTGTTGGGGGCGGTTATCATGGAAAAAGTACATTGCTTGAAGCGCTAGAATTAGGTGTTTATGACCATGTTTCAAATGATGGTCGCGAGTATGTGTTAACCGACCCAAATGCAGTCAAAATTAGAGCCGAAGATGGAAGAAGTATTTCGAATGTGTCGATTTCACCATTTATCAATAATTTACCTAATGGGGCAGATACGCGAGCTTTTTCTACCGAGAATGCAAGTGGTAGTACCTCACAAGCTACTAATGTAGTCGAGGCATTAGAAGCAGGGGCGAACTCTTTATTAATTGATGAAGATACAAGTGCGACGAATTTCATGATTCGTGATGAGCGTATGCAACAATTAGTAGCTAAAGACCAAGAGCCGATTACTCCATTTGTTCAAAAAGTTAAGCAATTAAAAGACGAGTTAAATGTGTCAACTATTTTAGTAATGGGTGGTTCTGGTGATTACTTTGATGTAGCAGATGATGTTATTATGATGGACCGTTATGTACCAGTGAATGTAACAGAGCAAGCTCGCTTAATTGCTAAAGACTCACCTCAAACTCAATCAAGTGTTAAAGAATCATTTGAAAAGTGGACTAACCGGACTATTGATACACAATCGATATATAAGGTATTAGGCCATAAAGCGAAGGTACAAGCTAAAGGGAAAAAGACGATTATGTTAGGTAAACAAGCTGTCGATCTTGCATTAGTTGAACAAATTGTCGATGATTCCCAAACAAGAATGATTGCTAATATGTTAAAATATATGGCGTTATCTAAAGAAAATCAAAAGGCGAAGACGTTAGAGGAATGGCTCGATGCCTTTGAAGTTTATATGGAAAAGTATGGATTGAGTTTTACGCAACAAGGCAGAAGCCAAAGGCAACATCCAGGAGATTTAGCTAGACCGAGAAGGTTTGAAATCGCTGCTGCCATCAATCGTATTCGTCATTTAACTATTAAATCCTAACTAACAAGCTGTTTCTATGATCTGAACAGCCGAAATATTGAATTAGAAAGGAGGGGTTGTGATGAATTTTACTCAACTAAAACAAGAGCTAATTGAATACTGTGGTGAGGTTAATATTCAAAAGGTAGGGATCGCCTCAGCAGATACGTTTGATACGCTGAAACAACGCTTAGTGACTCAGCAGGCTTTTAATTATCAATCAGGCTTTGAAAAAGGTTCAATCGAAGAGCGCACAACCCCCACAAAGCTACTCCCTAAAGCACAGTCTATTATTTCAATCGCATTAGCCTATCCATCGAAAATGAAAGATGCGCCGAAAAGTAAAAAAGGTGAAAGACGTGGAATATTTGCTAGAGCTTCTTGGGGTAAAGATTATCACGATGTACTGCGTGAGAAGTTAAACTTAATTGGTGAGTTTCTTCAAGACAAAGTTGACGGTGCTGAATTTAAGCCGATGGTTGATACAGGTGAGCTTCATGACCGGGCTGTTGCTGAACGAGCTGGTATTGGTTTTGTCGGTAAAAATTGCAATCTAATCACAGAAGAGTATGGGTCTTATGTTTATTTAGGTGAATTAATTACAAATATTCCTTTTGAACCAGATGAGCCAATTGAAGAAGGTTGTGGTGACTGTAATATTTGTGTTGATAAATGTCCAACCGGTGCTTTAGTTCAAGGTGGGCAATTAAATGCAAGTCGCTGTATTGCCTATCAAACGTTAACGAAAGGGTTTTTACCTGATGAATTCCGGACGAAAATAGGGAACCGTTTATACGGGTGTGACACGTGTCAAGTTGTCTGTCCAAAAAATAAGGGAGTCGATTTTCATTTACACGATGAAATGGAACCAGATCCTGAACTAGCTAAACCTAAACTAGAGCCTTTACTCACGATTTCCAATCGGGAGTTTAAGGAGAACTTTGGTTATATGTCAGGTTCTTGGAGAGGGAAGAAGCCAATTCAGCGTAATGCAATCATCGCCTTAGCCCATTATAAAGAAGTACAATCTGTTGATACGTTGATTGAGTTAATGAAAAAAGACCCAAGGCCCGTGATACGCGGTACAGCAGCTTGGGCAATAGGAAAGATCGGAAGGGAAGATGCTAAAGACGTCATCGAACTAGCAAAATGTTATGAAGAAGATGATGATGTAAGAGAAGAGATGGATAAAGGATTAGCACTACTTGAAGTAGAATATACGTAAAGCTTCATAAGAAAGGAGCTATGTTGATGGTGAAAATGAAGGTATCATCGTTTAATTCACCTATAGGAAGTCTAGTAGTTGGAAGTCATCAGGAACAACTCCATTTCATTGAACATGTAAGAGATGAGCGCAGTCATGACTGGTTAAGAAGAAGGAAAATTGCACCAGATCGTTATGAATTGGTAAAAGATTGCACCTTTAATAATCAAGTCATTAATCAATTAACGGAATATTTTAAAGGAGTACAGGTTAATTTCAATTTGCCACTAAATCTAGTAGGAACCCCATTTCAAAAAGAGGTATGGAATGCACTTTATCAAATTCCATACGGACAGCTTGTTACTTATAAAGATATTGCTTATGCAATTAATCGTCCGAAAGCGGTAAGAGCAGTAGGGGGAGCTGTTAATAAAAATCCAATTTCAGTTATTATTCCATGCCATCGTGTTATTGGCAGTAATGGTAATTTAGTTGGTTATGAAGGTGGATTAGACCGTAAAAGAGCTTTGTTAAATCTTGAAACAAAAGACGAACAATGGTTAAAAATAAGTCAATAATTTGTGGTATAATACTGTCGTTAGAATAAACAAAGAGGTGGAAACATTGGGGTTACACATCGTATTATACCAACCAGAAATTCCTGCTAATACAGGCAATATCGCCCGCACAGCTTTGGCAACAAATGCATCCTTACATTTAATTAGGCCATTGGGTTTTTCGACAGATGATAAAATGCTAAGACGTGCAGGTTTAGATTATTGGCATGATGTTAACGTAAAGTATTATGACTCTTTAGACGAGCTACATCAAACTTATCCAAATGGTTCATTTTATTATATTGAAAACTTTGGGACTAAGCATTATACAGATTATGATTATAGTGATCAGAAGGAAGATATCTTCTTTGTTTTTGGTCGAGAGACAGATGGTATTCCTTTAGAGTTGTTAGTTGGAAAAGAAGATCAATGCTTAAGAGTGCATATGACAGAACACGTTCGGTCATTGAACTTATCTAATACAGCAGCGATCATTGTTTATGAAGCTTTACGACAACAAGGCTTTCCGAATGTTAAATAGAGCCTTAAAGGATAAAAAGCAGAGGGGACTCCCCTCTGCTTTTTATCCTTTAAGTAAGCTTTTAATAAGACTTGGTGACAAGCCTGACTTTCTCATTGGTCATTATTTACGTGGTTCGCCCGGCTGAGCATCATAACCAGCAGTAAAAATTGATACTAAAAATACTAGGCATACACCCATAATAATTGCTGTTGTCATGGAGAATCCTCCTTATTGTTCAAGACTATGAGTACCCTTATTATAACCAAAAGATAATAAAATGTGAATAAAAGTGTAAACTTGTTCAAATAATCTTCTAAAATTTATTTTATGAACTGTTAGTATAACCCCACTCAATCAATGAATAAAATGAAATGAAAGCTTTAAGTGGGGGTTATACAGATGAAATGGGAAGGAACGTTAGAAGAGTTTGTGCAATATATATTGGATGGTAAGATTTCACCAATATCAAGTCATAAACGATTGTATAACGCTTTAAAGTGGGCATTGGAAGGCGATTTAACCAACCAATTATTCGGGATGGACTCTCTTATTAAGCAGGTCATGTCAGATTATTTAACCCCAGCTGCAAAAGGGTATGATGCTCATAAGCGAATATTAGTGCTTGTTGGGCCTCCTGGAAGTGGGAAATCAACGTTTGTAAAGGTGTTAAAAGAAGCGTTGGCTAAATATTCACAAATGGACGAAGGAGTAGTATATCGTATTAAAGCATGTCCATTGAATGAAAACCCACTTTTAGCCTTACCATTAGAGATTAAACAACAAATTGAAAGAAAAACTGGATTTACGATTACAGGCTTTCTATCACCACTTAATCAATTAAAGTTAAGAGAAATATATGAAGGTGATTGGAAGAAAGTTAAAGTAGAACAATTTTCGATCAATGAACATAAAAGGGAAGGGATCGGTTCATTTGTTCCAGGAGACCCTTATTCGCAAGAGGTTAATGATTTAGTTGGTGATGTTGATTTTTCAACGATTACGAAGTATGGCTCTATATCTGACCCTAGAGCTTATCGTTATGATGGGGAATTCCAAGTAGCTAACCAAGGGCTATTAGAGTTACATGAAGTGTTCAAGTGCCAAAGAGAATTATTATATCCGTTTTTAACCTTAGCAGAAGAGGGAATGTATAAAATCTCACGGCAATCAATGGTATATACAGACCAAGTTGTCATTGGCCATACGAATGAAGAAGACCTCCTTAGGTATATTGAACAAGGGACAAATGAAGCTATATTAAGTCGGATGATCTTTATTAAAGTACCTCACAATATGGTTTTGGATGAAGAAGTGAAGCTATATCGAACGAAGCTATATCCATCAGACTTAGACCGCCTGGATTATTTAGCACTAGAAACGCTTGCTCATGCTGTCATAATGTCACGTTTAGACCGAAGTATAAAGAGTGAATCGATTTTAAATCGTGTCCAACAGTTCAATGAAGGTCATCTTTTTACGAAGCGTAACCAAGATGGTATGGTAGGAGTGGAGTCGAGAGTAGTATTTAAATTGTTGGGCCGTTGTATGAGTGGTAGTGAAGTCATTACGGCAAAACAATTACTAAATGAATTACATCACGAAATACAAGAAGACTTCCTGCTATTAGAATCAGAAAAGCAATGGTACAGTGAATTAATTGAACGCGCTGAATTAGTTTATCGGAACAAGTTGTTGACATATGTTGAAGATTGTATGGCAATTAAAATGCCGCATCGTTTGGATAACTTAGTTCAGCAATTACTTCTTTCTGACCCTCAATCGCTTCAAGCGGGGTTAGGATTTGATTATGCAATGTATAAAAAGCTTCAGCAGCATTTAAAGCAATTGAGTAAGGAAGAAGTTAATTTTTCTTCATTGGCAAAAGAATATCAACAGCTTTTTAAGCAAAGGCTAATGCAAGAATATGTAAAGGAGCTATATGCTAAGCATTACTTATGGAATTGGTTAAATAGTGATTTAGTTCAGTACCTTACTAAAAAAAATGTACCTTATTCAAATGAGTTAATTAATTATACTTATCAAGCCTTAACTTATGAATTGAGTAATATATAGGAAGGTTTCGACAACACGGGGATAATTCTGCAATTTTTCGCGCATGTACCTTTTCTATAACCTCTTTTTCATATATACTAATTGAAGGTATATTATGTTTTTCCATTTGTTCTCTATTCACTGTTTTAAAGGTACATAAAGTGGGTAAACAATATGGTAGAGAATGAAGAGAAAAACTGTTATAAACTAATTATGTACAAATCGATGGGGGTAGTAAAAAGTGGCAATCAAAGGGTCTAACGACAATGTATGGCATGCTTTTCATGGCCCAAACATGGGTTATATTGAAGAGCAGTATGAATTATTTTTAGATGACCCTGATGCAGTTGATGAATCACTGCGTCAAATGTTTGAAGAACATGGAGCTCCTGATTGGATGCAGTCAGGTGGTGTAGAACCTTCAAGTGGACATCAAGCAAGTACTACAGATTTGAAGAAATTAACAGCTGCTATGAAACTTGTTGACGCTGTTCGTCGACATGGGCATTTAGAAGCGGACATCTTCCCTGTAGGAAAACAAGATGATCGTTCAACACCGTTAGTTGATCCAAAAACTTATGATTTAACAGAGTCAGACTTAAAACAAATAGATGCTAATATATTAGTATCTGATCCACCGAATCATGTAAAGAATGCATGGGATTTAATTAAGCACTTAAAGTCACGTTATTCTGGTAAGGTGTCTTACGAATTTAATCATATTCCTGACGATGATGAGCGCGAGTGGCTCTACAATAAAGTAGAGACTGGTGCTTTTGACGTGTCTTTAAGTGAAGATGAACAAAAAGACTTACTGAAGCGTTTGGCTGATGTAGAAGGCTTTGAACAATTTTTAGGTAAGACATTCGTAGGTCAAAAGCGTTTCTCAATCGAAGGTTTAGATATGATGGTTCCGATGCTTGAGCGCATGGTGAAACACGGTAACCAAGATTCGGTTGAACACATCTTGATGGGAATGGCCCATAGAGGACGACTTAACGTATTAGCCCATATCCTTGGAAAACCATATGAGTTAATTTTCTCTGAATTTGCTCATTCACCAGACAAAGAATTAGTTCCATCTGAAGGTTCAACAGGGATTAATTATGGTTGGACTGGAGATGTAAAATATCACTTCGGTGGTAATCGTGAAATTGGTGAAGATGATCAAACAACGAAGATTTCGTTAGCTCACAACCCTTCTCACTTAGAGTTTGTAAACCCAGTAGTAGAAGGTTATACACGTGCTGTGCAAGATAATCGTGATGTGGCAGGTTATGCTGAGCCAGATTTCAATAAAGCATTCACTGTACAAATTCACGGTGATGCAGCAATTATTGGTGAAGGTGTAGTTGCTGAAACATTAAACATGTCTCAACTTGATGGTTATGAGACAGGCGGTTCAATTCATATTATCGCCAATAACTTAGTCGGATTTACAACGAATCATAGTGATGGTCGTTCGACTAAATATGCGAGTGATTTAGCGAAAGGCTTTGAGATGCCAATCATTCACGTCAATGCAGATGACCCTGTAGCTAGCTTATCTGCAGTTGAAATAGCCTATCAGTATCGTAAAAAGTTCCAAAAAGATGTCATTATTGATTTAGTCGGTTATAGAAGATACGGTCATAATGAAATGGACGAACCACGTGGTACACAACCTGTATTATATAAAGAAATTGATGAGCATAAGACAACTTATGAACTATACGCTGAAGGTTTATCAGAAGCCGGTGTGATCTCAAAGGATGACGCCAAAGAATTTAAAGATAACGTTATGTCAAAATTGCGTGAGACTTATAACAATATGGAAGAAATTGAGGACGTTGAACATACAATTCCTGACCTTCCAGAAGAAGTTGTTAATGGTTTAGATCAGATTGAAACAGCAGTTGATGAAGAAGTCTTGAAGAAATTGAATGAAGATATGTTAAAGCGTCCAGAAGGCTTCAATGGCTTTAAAAAGCTAGAAAAGATCCTGCAACGCCGGGAGAAAGCTTTTAATGAAGATGAGAAGATTGATTGGGCGTTAGGTGAAGCATTAGCTTATGCATCGATCCTAAAAGATGGAACACCAATTCGTATGACGGGACAGGATTCTGAACGTGGTACATTCGCACACCGTCATGCTGTCTTAACTGATATAGAAACTAGAAAGAAGTATAGCCCATTCCATGGATTAGAAGATGTAAACACTGCATTTAGTATTTATAATAGCCCATTATCTGAAGCTGGTGTATTAGGTTTTGAGTATGGCTATAGTGTTGAAAGTGATGATACATTAGTACTATGGGAAGCGCAATTTGGTGATTTTGCCAACGCAGCTCAAGTAATCTTTGATCAGTTCATAGCATCTGGTCGAGCAAAGTGGGGGCAGATTGCAAGCCTTGTGATGTTATTACCACATGGTTATGAAGGCCAAGGTCCTGAGCACTCAAGTGCAAGATTGGAGCGTTTCCTAGAGCTTTCTGCTGAGAACAACTGGACAGTTGCTAACGTAACGTCCTCAGCTCAATTCTTCCACTTACTAAGACGTCAAGCAGCTATTGTAGGAACTGAAGCAGCGCGCCCATTAGTGGTTATGACACCTAAGAGCTTATTACGTAATCAACGTGTAGCAGTTGAGCATAAAGAGCTTTCTGAAGGTAAGTTTAAACATATTCTTGAACAAAAAGGTACTGGGGAAGATGCTGAGGCGGTAAAGCGCTTAGTCATCGGAAGTGGTAAAGTGATGGTGGATTTAGAAGAAGCGATGGAAAAGCGTGATAACACTGATGAGATCCACTTTGCCCGTCTTGAACAGATTTACCCGTTCCCTGATAAAGAACTAAAAGAAATGCTTAAAACGTATAAAAACGTTGGGGATATTGTTTGGGTTCAAGAAGAGCCGAAAAATATGGGAAGCTGGGATTTCGTTAAAGAACGAATTCAAGATATTAAGAAAGTTAAGCAAAAGCTTCATTACGTTGGACGCCCTTATCGTTCGTCACCTGGAGTTGGTGATCCGAATGTTTCTAAAGCAGAGCAAAGCCGTATTATCAATGAAGCATTGAAGCTAGATTAAAGGAGGAGAATGTCGTGAAGGAAATTATTGTTCCAGAGTTAGCTGAGTCCATTACAGAAGGAACAGTTGCTGAATGGTTAGTTTCAGAGGGAGATCAAGTTGAGAAGGGTGACCCAATTGTAGAACTAGAGACAGATAAAGTTAACGTTGAAGTTAACTCTGATTATTCAGGGGTCATTGCAGAATTTTTAGTCGGTGAAGGTGATGACGTAGAAGTTGGCGACGCCATTGCTAAAGTTGATGAGAGCGGTGAAGGTCAAAGCTCAGATAAAGGCTCTGATGAAAAGGAAGAGAAATCTGGAAGCTCAGATAAAGACTCTAATGAAAAAGAAGAGAAAACAGAAGAGTCAGCTAAGGAAGATAAAAAAGAAACTGAAGATAAGCAGGCAAGTAGAGAAGAAACAGCTGATCATGATGCTGATCAACCAGTGGCTTCTCCTGCAACTCGTAAGCGCGCGCGTGAATTAGGCATTGATTTAAGTGAAATTAAACCTAAAGATCCAGTTGGTCGCATTTCTAAAGAAGACGTAGAAGCAGCTGCAAAAGCTAAAACTGATGGTGGTAAAAAGCAAGATTCTAAGAAAGAATCTAAAAAGAAAGATCAGTCTGCTGTAAAAACGGAATTTGATAAACCAGTAGAGCGCGAGAAAATGTCTCGTCGTCGTCAAACGATTGCTAAGCGTCTAGTAGAAGCACAAGAGCAATCAGCCATGTTAACGACATTTAATGAAGTTGATATGACAAACGTTATGAGCTTACGTAGTGAACGTAAAGATGAATTCGAGAAGAAGCACGGCATTAAACTTGGTTTCATGTCATTCTTTACGAAGGCAGTAATTGGAGCATTAAAAGAGTTCCCACTTCTAAATGCTGAAATTCAAGGTGATGAAATTGTTAAGAAGATGTTCTATGACATTGGTATGGCAGTTTCAACTGAAGAAGGTCTAGTTGTACCAGTAGTAAGAGATGCTGATCGTTTAAGCTTCGCTGGTATTGAAGGAGAGATTATGAACGTTGCTAAGAAGGCACGTGATGGTCAGTTATCAATGGGAGACTTACAAGGTGGTTCATTCACGATTACTAACGGCGGTATTTTCGGCTCAATGCTCTCAACGCCGATCTTAAATACACCACAAGTTGGTATTTTAGGCTTGCACAAGATTGATAAGCGTGCAGTTGTTATGCCGGATGATAGCATTGAAGTACGCCCAATGATGTACCTTGCATTATCTTATGACCATAGAATTGTTGATGGTCGTGAAGCTGTACAATTCTTAGTACGTGTTAAAGAATTGATTGAAGATCCATATGATTTACTATTAGAAGGCTAAAATTCTGATCACGAATCCCCTTGCATAATAATATGTAAGGGGATTTTTTGGCTTTAAGGGTAGCGGTACAATTTCACTTTGCAGTATAGGGAGAGTGTCTTTAATTGTGTACGTTGGCCTTTAGGTAATCCGCTTTTGGTGGATGGTTTACAACATCTACTTAAACCTCCCTACGGTCGTTTGTCGCAGTGTTTTCTCTTTCGGGGTGAGCCCCTGAAGTGCTAGTATGAGGATCTTATCAGTCGCCGACGGAAAATCGCAGTGTGTTTTCGGGATGATAGATGAGTAAACAAATCGATTAATAATAAGGAAATCCCTCTTTTAAAAGATTGAGGTGTTTAATATTGGGTTATGGTAGTAAGCAATTTTTACATGGACATAAACAATTAGACCATCTGATTCATAGGGGTGAAGGCTCGAAAGTTCATAATCAATTCATTCATACACCACCAATCAAACAACAACGGCTTAATCAATTAATTGAAATGCACGTTAAATCAAACGTCATAAAAGGTCTTAAAATTCCTACCCATATAAATAAACGAAAAACGATTCTCAACCAAATACGTACACAACAGCCATTTGAAGAGAGCTTAGTTTTCAATGAGATCGAAAATCAAGAAGTGTCGAATTTAAATATTTTATTAATCGACGTTTCAAACTCGATGAAAAAACCTCACTATATTCATGCCATCAATAAGATGATTCAACGTCCTTATGATCTTATTTTATTACATCGTGAACAATTGTTTGAACTAAAGGTAAGCCAGTTAACTAAAGATCACTTCATAGGTGGGACCTCATTCTTAAAGCCGATCAAGATGTTGTACAATTCAGTTCACTCAATACAAGCACAAGTAAAAGTTGACCATATAAGTGATGGGTTTATACATGGAGTTGAACTAAGTGGGCTTGTTGAGTTACTTAGTCAAATAAAGAATGATTATGAATTAAAGTTAGTAAGTGTTAACAATGAATCTCTAACCGTAAAAACAGTATTAGAAAATAATGACATAAAATGCACGCCTTTAGCTCACAATATGAAAGAGTGAAAGGAGTGTATAGGTCGATGAGAATGATTAAATTCAGTATGATTGTTTTAATGATTATATCTGTTATTCACGTAAGTACTCCTCATGAACGAACTCATGCAGCTTCTGTCGATATATATGTTGTACAACCAGGTGATTCATTGTGGGAAATATCAAAAGCTTATCAAATTGGACTTAGTGAAATAATAGAAGCTAACCCACAGCTAAATAATCCTGACTTAATTTATCCTGGTGATGAAATAACTGTACCATTAAAAACTGAGGTTAAAGCAATTGAGGAAGAAGTTGTTCGAATTACTAATCAATATAGACAAGAGCACGGTTTGCAACCATTGCAGCACGATTGGCAATTATCTCGTGTGGCAAGATATAAATCTCAGGATATGAGAGATCATAATTATTTCTCGCATCAATCACCAAACTATGGTTCACCATCGAATATGATTGATCAGTTTAATGTGTCTTATAGAAGAACAGCAGAAAACATTGCAGCCGGACAGAGAACTGCTAATGCAGTTGTTGAATCTTGGATGAATAGTGCAGGGCATAGACAAAATATATTAGATCCTAACATGACACATATTGGCGTTGGATTCATAGAAGGTGGTCAATATTCAAATTATTGGACACAAATGTTTATTCAGAGATAAAATACCATTATTTCTTCTATATTTTAGTTCTTCATCCAATTAATAACTTAGTGTGTCGAAGTGATGCGATTTTTCCCGAAAATTTGATGTAATATGATTGCGTTTTCATAAACTACTTGGTAAAATGCAATAGCGTCAATGAAATATTAATAACTTTTATGGGGTAGGGGGACTAAGGAAATGGATATCATATTAGGCCTGTTAGCCATTGCATCAGTTATTGGACTAGCTATGTTAATGTCTAGCAACCGCAATAAGATTCCTTTCAAAGGTATCGGAATCATGTTAGTGCTTCAAGCATTAATTACTTGGTTCATGTTCAACACTGAAATCGGTCGCATTATTATTGAATGGATTGCAGATGTGTTTGAAAAATTAATAGAGTTTGGACGTGAAGGTGTAGAATTCGTTGTTGGCGGTATTGCGATGACGGACCCAGATGATCCAAACGTCTTCTTTTTTGATGTATTGTTAATCATTATTTTCTTTGCAACAATTCTTTCAGTATTAACTTACTTGAAAGTGCTTCCACTTATTATTAAATATGTAGGTGGTGCTTTATCCAAGGTTACTGGATTACCAAAGATTGAATCATTCACAGCAGTAAATAGTATGTTCTTTGGTCAGTCTGAGGCATTAATCGCGATTAAGTCACAGTTCCACCGTATTACGGAGAACCGTTTATACATTGTTTCAGCATCAGCAATGGGGTCAGTATCAGCATCAATTATCGGTGCTTATATGACAATGATTCCACCAGAATATGTACTAGTGGCAATTCCACTTAATATGTTCAGTGCATTAATTGTTGCATCAATTATTGCACCACCAGATGTATCTGGTGAAGATGATGAAGTTGATGTTAATGATGTTAGTGACTCTAAGAGTATCTTCGAGGCGATGGCAAATGGTGCGATGGATGGCGGTAAGATCGCTCTAATCGTAGCAACAATGTTAATTGCGTTCTTAGCAGCTCTAGAACTTGTGAATTATGTTGTAGGTGCAGTAATCCCTGGTGCATCATTAGAACTAGGTCTAGGTTACCTATTGTTACCATTAACATTCCTAATGGGTATTAGCCCAGGAGAAATGCTTGATGCAGGTAGTTTAATGGGTCTTAAAGTTGTAACGAACGAATTCGTAGCAATGCTACAGTTCATTGAAATGCAAGACCAATTCTCTGAGAAAACAGTTGGTATTGTATCTGTATTCTTAACAAGCTTTGCGAACTTCGGTTCAATTGGTATTATTGCAGGTACAGTTGCTGGTATGGATACAGAAAAAGGTAAGACAGTTTCACGCTTTGGTATGAAACTTCTAGTCGGTGCTACTCTAGCATCTATCCTATCTGCAACAATCGCTGGTTTATTCCTATAAAATAAAAATCCCGTTTTCAGTAATTAAGCTGAAAACGGGATTTTTTAATTCGCCTAATTGTGTTGGAATCAGGCGAAAATCTAATTATTCAGGCGAACGCTTAATTATATGGGCGTTCGCCTAATTAAATCTTTGTAGACTTTATGACATAAATTAGCCTAATTATTAAAATAACCGCACCAGTTGCTAAGCCAATAATAAGGCCCATCCAGTAACCAAACGGGCCTAGCGTTGTTAAATTAGCTATCGCAATTCCGGATGGTAAACCGATAATCCAAAAAGAAATAAAGGCAATGACTAACGTAATATTAACATCCTTATAGCCACGTAACGCCCCTTGTATAGGTGTTCCAAATCCATCTGATAGTTGGAAAAAGACTGCAAAAATTAAAAACTGTTGCATTAAGACAATAACCTCAGGATTATTACTATATAATTGGGCTACTTCTTCTCGTAAAATAAATATTAACACACCACTTACCGTGGCTAAAACTAATCCAGAACTAATCCCGATAAAGCTATACATTCGTGCATCTATTAATCGTTTTCCACCTACTTCAAAGCCAACAGATATAGTTAATGCCATAGCAATCGCTAATGGTAGCATATAGAAGATGGAAGCAAAATTCATGGCTGCTTGGTGGGCTGCGATCGTGATTGTATCGTAAGCGCTAATAAATAATGTAACAGCAGCAAATATACTCGTTTCAAAAAAGATCGTGAACCCAATTGGAATACCAATCTTCAGTTGTTCAATCCAGGCAGAGATGGATGGACGAACAAAATTTGAAAACACTTGATATGCTCTGAATGGCTGTACTTTGTGGACAATCATAACTGAAAGGATCGATGAAATCATATAAGTAATAGCAGATGCCACTCCAGCACCAATCCCACCTAGTTGAGGTGCACCGAAGTTTCCGAATATAAACATGTAATTAAAGAATGCATTTAACGGTAGTGCAAATAGTATAATGAGCATGGATGTTTTTGTTTGACCAAGTGCATCAATAAATGAACGCATTAAATTGAAAGAAAATAAAAATACCATCCCTAAACCTAGCGCAGTTAAATAATACTTAGCAACATGCTGTACTTCAGGTTCAATCGATAATAAATTTAAAATCGAATCTAGGAAAAGATAGCCTAAAATAAGCATAACTAAAGAAATCGCAATAGCTAAATAAAGTCCTTGTTTAACAGCAAAAGGTATTTTAGCACGTTCGTTGGCGCCTGATAATTGAGCAACAATAGGTGATATAGCGAGTAAAATCCCATTAATACCCGTTAACACTGGAATCCATAAAGAAGATCCAATCGCAACACCAGCTAAATCCTCAGCAGAAACTTGGCCAGCCATGACAGTGTCGAATACGTTCATTAGATATATTCCGACTTGTGTAATTAAGATCGGTATTAGAATTTTAATAAAAAGTGTAATTTTTTCGAAGGTGGAGTGTGTTTCGTACATTTTTTAACTCCTTCCTATATTATGACGCGTCAATGTTTGCTAATATGTCATTATAGCTTAGTTTGCTTGATCTGAATAGAAAGGAAGTATTATAAAATGAGTCAAAGTACAATTGTATTTACAGGCGGAGGTACAGCAGGACACGTTGTTGTTAATTTGGCCTTAATACCAGAATTTATTAATGAAGGTTATGAAGTTCATTATATTGGTTCATATGAAGGGATTGAACGGGAATTAGTCGAGGGTATAGATGGTGTTACTTATCATGGAATTGCAACAGGTAAATTAAGACGCTATATGTCTTTAGAAAATATGAAAGACCCGTTTCGTATCCTTAAAGGTGTCATGCAAGCGCGCAACATTATTAAAAAGTTAAAACCTAAAATCGTTTTCTCAAAAGGTGGGTTCGTTTCTGTACCTGTAATAATGGCTTCACGTATGGCAGGGGTTCCATCTATTATTCATGAGTCTGATTACACACCTGGTTTAGCGAATAAAATTGCCACGAATTTTGCTAAATATATTTTAACAACATTCCCTGAAACAAATGAACACCTGCCACATAAGAAAGCAATTAACATAGGTGCGATTGTACGTGATGAATTGTTTGATGGTGATTTAACTAGAGCAGAGCAGTTTACTGGTTTTACTAAAGACAAACCAACACTACTCGTTATGGGGGGAAGTGCAGGTGCTAAAAGCATTAATGAAGCCGTACGAGAAGCGTTGCCGGATTTATTAGCTAAATATCAGATTATTCACTTATGTGGTAAAGGTAAATTGGATGAGTCCGTTAAGCAAACAGGATACATTCAATTTGAATATGTAACCGATGAATTAAAAGATTTATTAGCTCTTTCAGACGTTGTTGCCTCACGATCTGGATCGAATTCAATATTTGAATTTCTTGCTTTAAAGAAGCCTATGCTATTAATCCCATTATCTAGACAAGTGAGTCGAGGTGACCAGATTCTAAATGCTGAATCGTTTAAAAAACGCAGCTATGCTCAAGTTTTAGAAGATGAGGAAGTAACGAGTGAATCTTTTGTGAAATCAGTAAATGAGCTTTATAATAATCGCGATCAATATAAACAGAACATGGAAACTTACCAGCCATTAAAAACAAAAGATGATGTTATTAAGTTGATTAAAAAGACAATGAAGTAATTAATTGGAAAAGGTGCGACCTAATAAAGGGTGGCACCTTTGTTTTTCGGAAAATATTGGAGCGATTTAGTATGATCTTGCTATTTTAACACCCTAACTAACTATTATAGAAATATTTGTACAAATACAGCGATAAATCAACCTATTTCAAAATTGATAGAAAATTGTCGAAGCAATATAATGAAACATGGCTTGAATAAGTGGGAGGTACGTTGCCTACTAAATAGGTTTAATTAAGGGAGAGTTAAATAATGAAAAAATGGTTAGTATTTATAGTCATGTCTGCCATGCTTGTATTAGCAGCATGTGGAGATGATGATGGTACACTAGATGAAATTGTGTTAGCTGATGCAGATTGGAATAGCATCAAAGTACATAATGCGATCATGCAAAACATTATGGAGCATGGTTATGGCTTTGAAACGGACACATTAGGAGGCTCTACTGCTAATACAGTACAGGGCTTAAGAGATGGAGATATTAATGTTTATTCAGAGGTTTGGACAGATAATATCCGTGAAGTATATGAAGAAGCTATAGAATTAGAAGAAATAATTGAAGTATCCGTTAACTTTGATGACAATGACCAAGGTTTATATGTACCGACTTATGTTATTGAAGGTGATGAAGAACGTGGTATTGATCCACTAGCACCTGAATTAGAAACGGTTCAAGACTTAAAAGATTATCCAGAAGTATTCCAAGACCCAGAAGATAGTGAAATGGGACAAATTATTAATGGGCCTTCTGGTTGGGCAGTGAATGAAACAATTGTAGAAAAGGCTGAATATTACGGTTTAAATGAAATGTTTAACATTATGTCACCTGGCTCTGATTCAGCAGCAGTATCATCATTAGCCTCAGCCTATGAAGATGGTGAGCCATGGGTTGGTTACTATTGGTCTCCTACATGGGTGACAGCATCTTATGACTTAACGTTATTAGAGGATGAACCATATGATGAGGAGACTTGGCAAGAAACACGTGGTACTGAATTTCCACCAAATGATGTAACAGTAGCTGTTCATGAAGATTTCCCTGAACAGGCACCAGATGTATATGAGTTTCTAAATAACTATGAAACGTCTACTGCGCTTACAGAAGAAGCATTAGTTTACATTTTAGATAATGATGCTGAACCTGAAGAAGCAGCGGTCTGGTGGATGGAAGAACACGAAGATCTTTGGACAGAATGGGTTCCAGAAGATGTGGCTGAGAGTGTAAAAGCAGAGTTAGACATTTAACTCAAGGACTAAAAAGGTAGTTAGCCACTATCCATATGGTGGTTGACTACTTTTTTATTTGTTGGCTTTGTTAATAGATTTAACAATTTAATTCATATTTGGGGTGAAACATATGCAAGATTTTCCTGATATATCGATACCATTAGGGGATGTTGCTGATTATATTGTAACGTTTTTAGATAATAATTTAGGTCCATTCTTTGATTTTATATTTTGGTTAACATCAAATACGATTTCTATTTTTGATGATTTTTTAAACTTTTTGCCTTGGTGGCTTATATTAGTTGTTATATTTTTGATTGGATTCTATTTTCAAAATTGGAAGTCGGGCTTATTATTTAGTACGTTTATCTTTTTAGTTGGTAGCTTTGGTTTTTGGGAAGAGTTAATGATTACAGTGGCAATTGTCATTACAGCTGTTGTTATATGTATATTAATCGGTATTCCTATCGGTATTTTCATGGCGTTGAACAAACCCTTCTCTGTATTTATGCGTCCAATTCTAGATGCAATGCAGACGATGCCAAGCTTCATTTACTTAATTCCAGTCATCTTCTTCTTTGCACTAGGTAATGTGCCAGCAGTATTTGCAACGATTATTTACGCTGTACCTCCCGTTATTCGTTTGACTGAACTTGCAATTCGTAATGTCGACAATGAAGTTGTAGAATCAGCAGAATCATTCGGGTCATCAAAGAAACAAATCTTAATGAAAGTTCAGTTACCTCAAGCAATACCAACTATTATGGCAGGTATTAACCAAACGACGATGATGGCATTAGCGATGGTTGTAATTGCTTCTATGGTTGGAGCTGGTGGTTTAGGTGAGCAAGTATTAATTGCAATTAACCGACTTGATATTGCATTAGGGTTTGAAGCGGGCATTAGTATTGTATTTTTAGCCATTATTATTGACCGTGTAACGGCTGGGATTGGTGATCGATTCCAAAGAGATAAGGGGGATCATTAATGACTGTTAAAATGAAACTACAAAATGTATCTAAAATATTTGGTCCAAAACCTAAAGCTGCGATCCCTATGGTTGAACAAGGTATGTCTAAAGAAGATATACTAGCGGAAACTGGTAATACGGTTGGGGTTTACAATGCTACGCTTGATATTAATGAAGGTGAACTGTTTGTTATTATGGGGCTCTCTGGTAGTGGTAAGTCGACTTTAATTCGCTGCTTAAATTTATTAAACAAGCCAACGACGGGTTCGATTGAAGTTGATGGAGAAGATATTGTGAAGTTTAAAGGTGAAGAGTTAAAGCAGTATCGACAGAAGAAGATCGCAATGGTTTTTCAGCACTTTGGTCTGTTTAGTCACAGAACAGTATTAGGAAATGTTGAATATGGGTTAGAAATTCGTGGTGTCCCAGTTGAGGAGCGTCGTCAGATAGCTAGAGAAAATTTAGAAAATGTGGGGCTAAAAGGTTGGGAAGATAAATATCCAGATGAACTTTCTGGTGGTATGCAACAACGAGTTGGACTAGCACGTGCCCTAGCAAATGATCCTGACATATTACTAATGGATGAGCCATTTAGTGCACTTGACCCACTCATTCGTCGTGAAATGCAATTAGAATTATTAGACCTTCAAGAGCGTTTACAGAAGACCATTATTTTCATTACGCATGATATCAATGAAGCATTTAAGATTGGTGACTGTGTAGCAGTCATGAAAGATGGTCAAGTTGTTCAAACTGGAACACCAGAGAATATTTTAGAAAAACCGGCAAATGATTATATAGCAGAGTTCATTAAAGACATTGACCGTTCTAAGGTTATTCAAGCCGATCATGTCATGATGAAGCCTAATGCGATTGTATCGTTAAAAGATGGCTTGAATGTTGCAGTACGCGAAATGGAGTCGAATGGCTTATCAAGTGTGTTTGTTACAGATCGTAGTCGTCAGTTACAAGGGATTGTGACGATTGATGATGCGATTCAAGGAATTAAAGACAAACGCTCGCTCGAAGATGTCATGACTAAACAAATCGAAACAGTCACAAAAGAAGCTTACTTAGATGAAATTATTCCAAAAGCAGTCGAAACGAAATATCCAATCGCCGTTGTCAATGAAGAACAACGTCTAGAAGGGATCATTTTGCGTGTTCATGTATTATCTAGTTTAATTGCTGATGAAGATTAGGATAAAAAAGATCGCCATTTTTGGCGATCTTTTTTATGTGCGAGCGCTGATAAAATAACGCGAGCGCTGATAAAATAAAGTGAACGTTGAAAAAAACACAGAGCACTAATCAAATCCTGCTAACGCCTTAATTACTGAACAGTACCAAAGCGTTTAATTTCTAAGTCAATTTGATAATCCACTTCGACCGTTGGAAATAAATCTCTCCATTGTTTTTTTGTTAACTCCTCGTCTCTAGTCCTGTTATCGTATTCCACACCAAAACCGAATACATCTGTATTCATTTCTTTTGATTTTTTAACGACTTCTTTTAAATTACTTTCTAACTTCTTTTCAACAGCTTCTTGAATAAGTTTTATAGCTTCTGGGTTATCCAAATTTATACGTTGTGATAATTCAATAACACGTGCGTCCATTGATATTTCAACCATGAAATTTATAGCATCTTTGTCTTTTAAATCAATGGTGGTATCGCTAGTAATTTGATCGATCGTTAAAAACATTTGCTCTTCTTCTTGTTCTCTATTTGCATGTTCGGATATAAAACCTTCAAATTGTTCAAGACCTAACGCGAGTTCAACTCTCCCAGAGTCAAAGCGGTCAGTTAATAAGCGAACGTAAAACGCTTCTTCCATCGTATATTCACCAACAAGCACATCATCTTGTAAAGCACCGATCCCATTTACCCTAACTTTATTATCTTCTTCTGATAAGATCGGAACGACAGGGTCTTTCCCGACTTGAAAATAAGATCGCATAAATTCATGGAATGTACTACTCACGATTCTTTCATCTCTAACAGCAGTTTCAATTAGTCGTTGTAAGTAGATCCCTATATTAGGCGCTTCCTCGTAATTAGAGGCTGATAATAAATTTCTCGTTGGTTCATCTGATAATGCAACGTATAACATAACAGAAACAGCCGTATTTCGTTCAATGGAATCGAGATATGGGAATATACCATTTTCAGACATATTTGGTCCGAATATAACATTTTGAAGCTGGCCGTTGACAATTTTATACCCTGATTGTTTATTAGCATTGTCTCTAATACCATCAAATGTATTACCTGTACTATGAATGATCTGAGATGCATCTGTAATATCTGGATTAAACTGATATAACACAGTTGTCCCATCAATTTGATCAGCTGAGTCACTGTAATCAAACCCGTAGACCGTTACAATACCTAACTCTTCAATTATACGTTCATCTACACATGATGATAGTAATGTCATTGTTATAAGACAGATTAGAATCCCTGTAAATTTAATTTTTCGCATTGTCTTTTTTCTTTCCTTTCTTCCGCTTATAAATAGCAAAAGGAACCATTAACACAGGAAATAGAAAGCCAAAGTACACCCCAACTTCACCAACAAAACCAGTCAGGTCATTGATTTCATGACGACTGTCAAAATGATATTGACATATGAAGGCTATTAAACAAACTAAATAAAGATAATACTTTTGCTTCCACCCGAAAACACGCTTAGCCCCAATACTAACCATCCAGGCTAATAGAATTAAATTAGGTAAAATAATAATCATCCATAAAGCAACCGCGATTAAATCAAATCGTTGAAACATAGGAAATGAGATCACTTTAATCAAGGATAAAACAGGCCAAATGTTTTCTTCTAATTGTCCTTTACTATAAAACCCAATTGTTACCATTGTGATGATTAAAATCATTAAAATAGTAAAGACCATAGCAAGCTGACTGTAACGGTGAACTTTAGGCTTATCATGTATAAAAGGATATAAGAACCAAAGCAATTCAAAACCAAGGAGTGAGTAAGATGTAGTTAAAACCCCTGCTAGAATAGCACTTGGCTCTGTTGTAAACATAGGTAAATAACTATCGACTTGAACATATGTTATAGGTTCATATAATAACCACATCATCCAAATCGTACCGAAAAAGAAAATAATGCTAGTACCGACTACAGCCCGAACTCCACCAGTTACCGCATACAAAACGAGAATAAGTAAGATTGCTGCAATAAACCAAGAAGACATTTGTGGAAAGATAAAGACTTGTACAATTTCAATATAATTTAGTAGAACGCTAAAAAACGAAAAAAAGAAATATACTAAAAAAACAAAAGTTATGATCTTCCCAATTAACTTACCAAAAGTAGTCGTTAAAACACCGTGTAAATCATGATCACCATAAGAATTCAAAACGAAAACAAGACAAGCAATGACGATGTGTAAACCTATGGCAGCAATAATAATCGAAATCCAGCTATCTTGCCCAGCTTCCATAAAGACAAGCCTAGGAAACCCGGCAATACCAACCCCGATTTGTACCGTATGAAGGACGATACATAAGTAAACGGCCTTTATTTTCTTGTCTAATGGTATTTGCAGTTGTGATTGCATAATAGCACCTATTCTTCATCAATATCATTGTTTTTAGGTTTTTTTGGTTTAGGGAAACGTTGAACTTGTTTAGGGTTATTAGAATAAGCTCGTTTATTACTGTGTAAGAACGGTAAGCGAATAATTGAATTATCAATGTCTCTTGGTTGAAATGGATAAAATGGTACAAAGTATGGTCTGTTTAAAGAACGCTGTTTAATTAGATGAATTGCTATAAAGGCAAAGCTAGCTACGATTCCAATAAAGCCCCATAAACCAGCAAAGATGATCAGTGGAAAGCGAATAATACGAATTGCAGACCCCATTAAGTAACTAGGGGCAGTGAATGATGCTAATGCACTTAAAGCAACGATAATAATTAGAATGTTACTCGTAAATCCGGCTTGTACAACAGCTTGTCCAACTACGATTCCTCCAACAATACCCATTGTCTGACCGACCTTAGTCGGCAACCTAGCCCCAGCCTCACGAATGAGTTCTATAAGAAATTCTAATATAAGAGCTTCAAGCAAGGGGGGAAATGGAACTCTTGTTCTTGAGTGTCCGAGTGAAACGAGTAAGGCATCAGGTATGATCTCATAATGATAAGTTAGTGCCGCTACATAAGTTGGTGTTAATGTTATAGATAAAACCATAGCGATGATACGTAACATACGTGTGAATGAACCCATGTTCCATCTTGTATATAAGTCTTCAGTTGTTTCGAAAAAACTAAAGAATGATACTGGTGCTATAACTCCAGATGGGCTTTTATCAACTAATATGCCTAATTTTCCTTCTTTCAGTGAATAGCAGAATCGATCTGGCAATTCTGTTGAGAGAAATTGAGGGAAGATCGAATAGGAATTGTCCTCTATAAATTGGGTTAATACAGAGGCCTCCATGGCATCGTCGATTTTTAACGATTCAAGCCGGTCTTTTAATTCTTGTACATTATCTTCATTGGCTACGTCTTCTAAATAAACAATTCGTACTTCAGTAGGAACGGTATCGCCGACAACGAACTTCTCAACTTTAAGTGAGCTTGTATCCATTCGCTTATGAATAATGTTTAAGTTTGTATCAAGCGATTCAGTAAATGCGATTTGTGGGCCGAAAATAAGTGATTCAGTTTCTGCTCGTTCTGGGTCTCGCTTTTCTACTCGAGGAATCATAAAGGTGAGACAGCTCTTCTCACCTTCAACGTAAACGCAAGCGCCACCTTCTAGTAAATCATCCCCTATCGATTTAATATCGCTTCTTTCTTGGGCCCCTGAAATAGGAACTTTGTTTTTAATTGATGGGTTGTCCCATTGTGGTGTCTGTTGTATTTTGTCTACAACTTGGTCGTATAAATTATCACTGTTTACTAAATAATCAATGAAAATAACGATGCATTTTTTCCCGTCTTTATTAAGCGTTTTAGATGATAAGTCGGGTGATGAGTTAAAATATTGTTCTTTTAAATCGCTCTCTAGTTGATTTAATTTACATGGAAAGTAGCTTGATTTTTTAAATCGGCGTTTCATAGATGACTCCTTCACAAACGTTTGAACATAGTATGCGATTGTTTGGTGAAAATATGTAAATACTAAGAGAAACTTTGGAAGGGGAAAGAGGCGAGAACAATGAGTATGCAGCTAATTGAAGTTTATATCCCAAAGCATAAGTATGAAGATGTCAAGCCGGCTTTAGATGAATTTTCACAAGAGAGCGTCTGGAAAGAATATGAGATTAATAATCGCGTCTTAATGCGTATGATTGTTGCAGAAGATGAAGTAGAAGAAGTGTTAGATTATTTAGAGGCTATATCGAGTATGTCAGAAGGGTTTGAGACGATTCTATTTCCTGTTCATACTTATTTTTCTAGAGAGACGATTGAAGAAAGGGAGAAAGATGAAAAAAAAGAAGAGAAGGACCAAAAAGATAAAGGAAAACTACTAAGAGCGAGTAGACAGGAGTTAACCCATATGATCGAAAAGAAAAGTAAGCTGACGATGAATTATACGTTACTTATTATTTTTTCAGCGATTGTCGCTGCAGGTGGTTTTGTTAATGATAGTGAAGCGGTTGTTATTGGAGCTATGGCGATTGCACCATTAATTGGACCGGCTATTTCAGTATCGTTTGCAGCTGTCTTAGGAGACCTTAGAAGGCTATGGCAAGCATTGGCAACTTTATTAATGGGATTTGTCATAATCATAGGCATTGCGAGTTCATTTGGTTATTTCTTTGAAGAAGGGACTCAAACGACACAATATACATCAAGGACAGCTGTATCTATAGCAGATATATTTATTGCACTCGCTTCAGGTGCAGCTGGAGCCTTAGCATTATTAAATAGAGTTTCAAGCGGAATGGTTGGGGTTATGGTAGCAGTGGCGTTACTTCCTCCAACTGTGACTTTTGGGATTTCAATTGGACAAGCGCTCTGGGTCGATACATATTGGTCATTTTTACTAATTACAACAAATGTGACATGTATCTTTTTAAGTGGTATTATCATCTTTTTTGTGAGTGGGATTAGACCTGTTAAGTGGATGGAAGAGGTGACGATCAATGTCTCTAGAATCTTGTCATTTATTATTGTTGGCTTATTGTTTATTACACTTTTAGTCGTATTATTTTTAAGTATGTAATAAGGTTGTAATTCTATTGTTATTAAAGTCTAACAAGGCCTTTGGTATAATACTCATGGTAAGGTCTTACGAGAAGTGATATGATATAACAAATAATGTTAGACCTTATGGGTTGGATGAGGGGAAATAGGGATGACTGATGAGCATAAACGTCTTGAGACCGAAGATGAGACGGACCTTTACGAAGAACTTGATGAAGATGAGATAAAAGAGTTATTAAATGCTGAAAAAGAACGGCTTCGTCATAAAAGAATGCAAGAACAGCAGGAGTCGAAACGCCCTTTCCCGAAATGGATGTTTTGGCTAATTGCTGCTTTTTTATTTTTTAATATTACTGCTACTTTACCGGCTATGTTTTCAATACCGGCAATTGATTTCTTAAGAACATCGGCACAATTAATGGTAGATGAAGATGTGCAAAGTTACCGAGAGTCAATTGTAACGATCGATACAGGTGTAGGGCGAGGTACGGGGTTCTCGATTTCTGAGGATGGTTATGTGATCACGAATGAACATGTCATTGATGAACGTGAAAGATTATGGGTCTACTTTAATAATGATGGTCCTTATGGTGCTACAGTTGAAGAAAGCTACCCTGAAATAGATTTAGCTTTATTGAAATTAGATGGCAGTGACTTTCCTAAGTTAGCATTAGCTGAAGAGACAAGCTATAGAACAGGTGAGCCGTTTTATTTTATTGGTAGTCCGCTTGGGTTTAGTGGCATTGCTAATCAAGGTACGGTTATTGGAGAAGGTTCTGCTTTAAATATTGATTCTAATGTATTAGTGCTTGATGCACCTATATATAGCGGCAATAGTGGTAGTCCTGTCATCAACCAAGATGGAGAAGTCATTGCCATCATTTACGCAACAAGAAATGATGATGAGCATGGACGTGTCGGATTAGCGGTTCCAATTGACGCTTTTTATGAATATATGGAATTTAATTAAACGGACAAATATTACAATTTGATTACGAAAAATATAATTAGTTGGGGGTGATGAGGGGTGTTACAACGTCTGAAACATGAGCAAGACGTTCCCCTCGAGGAGCAGGTGCGCGCTGTTCAAGATGGGGATGAAGATGCCCGTCATTATCTGTTATCGAGCTATCAACCTTTCATAGCGACTTCTGTTTCTAAGGTTTGTAAACGATATATTGATACCGAGAGAGATGATGAATTTAGTGTAGGGTTAATGGCATTTAATGAGGCGATTGATTCTTATTCAGAAGAGAAAGGTAGTTCATTTTTAACCTTTGCACGACTAGTCATTACACGTAAGGTTATTGATTATATAAGAAAAGAATCTGCCTATATTACAACGGTCCCGCTTGATCAATCAGATGATGAAGATGAGCAGTCAACAGAGAATTGGAGGCTATCACAAGTATCAAAAGATGCCTTTGAACAAGATCAAGCGACTTGGTATCGACAAATGGAGATTGAAGAATACAACCGTAAGTTAAAAGAGTTTAAATTGTCTTTTTCTGAATTAGTATCAATCTCCCCTAAGCACCAAGATGCTAAAGAGTCTGCTAAAGAGGTTGCCAGGTTTGTTTATGAGAATGAAGAGTTTAGAGAGTATGTCTTAGCAAAAAAGCGATTACCAATTAAGAAAATTGAACCGTATGTTAATGTGAGTAAAAAGACAATCGAACGGAATCGAAAGTATATTCTCGCTGTCTTTGTTTTACTCGTTGAAGACTTTATTTATCTAAAAGAATATGTCCAGGGGGTGAGTTAGTGCATAAGGGCATTGTCATTGAACGAAAGAAAAGATACCATATTATGTTGACATCAGATGGGTCATTTTATAAAGCTCAACTAGAAAATGATCCTTACATTGGTGAGGAAGTTGTTTTTACACCAGTGGAACAAACATCTCGAGTGTTATCTTTTCTTAATATATTGCAAGCTCGAAATAGGTGGAAGGCTCTAGTAACTGTTGTGTTGTCTTTGGCGTTAATCGCCCCACTTTACTTTTGGATGAACAGTAGCCAGACGTATGCCTATGCTTATGTTAATTTTGATATAAACCCGAGCATTGAGTTTGTAATAGATGAATCCTATGATGTCATAAGTGCTGAGGCATTAAATAATAATGGAAGTGAATTGTTGGAAGATTTAGATTCATTTGAAGGACGATCACTTGAAGCGGTATCATCAAATGTGATCAATTTAAGTCGTGACTTAGGTTATTTAGAGGATGATCACCATATTTTACTTGGTGTTAGTTATGTCGAACATCTATTACAAGATGAAGAGCCATTATTATATTCATTATCTAGCCAATTATTAAGTGAGTTTGATGAAGACATAAATATTGCATCCTTTGAAGTACCCGAAGACTTAAGAGAAGAAGCAACTAAAAAAAACACGTCAATGAATCTCATGTATGCAACAGAAGTACTATATGGTGAAGAGGATGAAGGCGAAAAAACTGAACAAGTCGTTCATCAACGCGTGGACGATGATGAAAGTATTCATAAAACCAACCAAGATGAAAGAATCGAAGGGGTATTAGCAAGGTTTTTAGATCGTACTAACCGGGATGAGTTACCACCTGACTTACAGAAAAAGATAGATGAAGATCGTTTAACAGAGCTCATTGAAGAATTAGAAGGGCAAGATTCTGGTGACATAAAGGGTAATAGAGAGGGAGATTCCGATTCCTCGAATAATCGTGAACAAGAATCTAGTGAACATAAAAACGATCAAAATGAACATAACCAAAGTCAAAGGAATCATGACCAGGGAAATAATCAAGGTCAAGGGAATAATAACGGAAACAGTGGAAATGAAAATAGCGATAGCGATAATAATAATAGCCAAAGCAACAATAATGGCAATGGCGATCAAAACGAAGAAAAGTCTGATGATGATCATCCAGTTTTCGGAGAAGATGGTCCACCAGGCAAACGTTCAGGTGAGGAGCATCCTGGGAATGGTGGGAACGGTAACGGGAAAACTCCTCCAGGTAAAGATTCAGACTTTGTACCACCAGGACAAGATGATGACTTCGTACCCCCAGGACAACGAAATAAAACAATTAAGTAAGGTTATGAGGCTGTAGGTGAATCTACAGTCTTTTTTGATTTTAATTTTGGCTTTGTTAAGTGATGAATAAGAGATGTTGTATAGTGATGAGTGAAGGTGCAGTTCTGGGGAGGCAGTGCGATTTGGTTGAATTATTTTATAAGCGTTCGGGTGGATTTATCAGCGCTCGAGAGAATTTATCAGCGCTCGCGGAAATTTATCAGCGCTTAGGAATTTTTACTATCTCAAATTTCTCTTTTGTTATGATGCTTAACGCTTAAAGAAATTAATAGTATAATATTAACAATATATCTAGAGGAGAATCTGATGAAACTCATTAAAGAAATAATCCACTCCTTAACCAATACACGTCTTAAAAAACTAATCATTGTATTAGCTATTATTTTAATTTGCGTTGGGATTTATTTATATAACGTTTTGTTTAATCATCCAATGGTTGAGTATGCTGAAGTGGAGAGACAAACAATTGAACAGTTACAAGAATATATTACGCCTCATCAAGAAGATGAAATGAAACTAAGTGAAGCTTTAGCGAATAGCCCTTCTGAAACGGAATTTATTACAAAAGGTAATATACAATCAGATGAAAACCGCTTAAGTACGATTAGAAGTTTGTTATTATCGACTGAGGTTAACGGGGTTAGAACAATAGCACCACAGCAGAATGAAGTGGCTTATCAATATGACATAGAAGCAATGGGGGTCCATTTGCTAGAAGGATTACTGTATCAGAATGAATCTTTTATAGCATTACAAGCTGATTGGCTCTTACCAAATTCTTATGGCATTAAAAATCAAGTTGATATGCCTTTTTTGAATGCGGTTCCTTTAAATGTGCCAAAGTTGTATGAACCAGCAAACCATTGGACCGTTAATGAAATGATGAGTCGTGAAACAATTGAGTATGGTTTAATGTTTGTTCGGTATATTAGTCAGTTAAATTACCAGTTGGAACAAGGAGTTAATGGTGATTCAGAGCGAAATAAGTTAACGATAGAGCTTGGTGAACAAGAGGCGAATGACTTTTTAGAAGAGCTATTAGAACAAATTGTGGAAGATGATGGTTTGAGTCAAGATCTATTAACTGAAATAAGTCATATGACATTTTCTAATAAAGTGCATTATCAAGTTGGATTTACTTCTGAATGGGTGGAAAAGCGTGAGTTGAAAGGAAATGTTGATTACAAAGGACGACAATTTGATGTTGAGTTATTGATCGAGACAGACCTTAAAGATGATGATTTTGAAACGATGATTAATGTTTTAATTGATGAAGTGAATCATGAAAAGCTACTTGACCTTCAGTATTTGGCTCAAGGTGAAGAAGTTCAAAATGGGTTTCATGTTGATCATGCCCTATTTATTCAAGATGATATAGCTTCAGCCCAAGCTTATGAAGCCATTAGATTAGACTGGGCAACTAATTATACAAAGGGCAGAAAACAAACCGATTTTGAATTATTTGTAGCTGATGATATGATTCAAGAGCCTCTTCAAGGAAAAGTGACGAATGAATATCATTATGAAGGTGAAACGGGCAACCATCATACTTATGTTAATTTAATCCTTAATCGTGATGATTTAGATTGGTATGACTTTCCGGTAGATGGATTGGAATTCTCAGTTGAAAGAGATGTTGAATTGGCGGATGAGGTTAATATTACAAAAATCGATGAAGAAACGGTTACTTGGTTAGATGAGGACATTTTTGAAGAAATAGTCCCACTTATTGAACAAATTGAGTCAAGGTTTTCTAGCCAGTTAGATGATGTGTTGGGTGATTTGTGGCCGTTTTAAATGAAGGGAGCGGGGGGAAATGATTTTTCACTATAGTTTATTTGAATTCAAGCGTGTCTTAAAGTCGCCTGCTCTTTTATTATTTGTTATAAGTTTACCGGTAGCGTTCGTTTTCATAGTTGGCATGTTAGTATTACAAGCGGCCCAATCAGAGTTGGACGAGGTTGAGTTAGTCGTTATTGATGAGGACCAAACGTTTGAAACAGAAACATTAATTCAGCAGTTAGAAGGAGATGAAACCTTAGAAGAACATGTTGAATTTATACGAGTCGATGGTGAGGTTGAGGCATTTACTGATGAATCTAACATTGCAGCGATTATTCGTGTGCCAGAAGGATTTACTTCACAATTAAGAAGTGGAATTAATGAGCCGATTGATGTTTATTTAAATGAAGGACAACCTTTCGCCTCGCAATTAGGCTATTTGTTATTACAGAGTGGTCAAGATTATATTACTGCAGCCCAAAGTGGTGTTAATACAGTTAACTATTTTATTGGTTCACAATTAGAAGGCGATGAACGGAGTGACTTTGTCCAGCAGATGACCGTTCATTTTACTTTATTATCGTTAGGAAGAAACAGTCTATTTGATGAGCAACATTTAACTGAAATCAACGCACTGTCTTGGCTAGAGCAAGCTTATGTCGCTGTTATTTCACTTTTATATGTATTAACGTTATTATTTTATAACTTTTTATTTAAACCGAAAACATGGAGTAGCATTAATGAAAGGTTATCGTTAATTCGTTTAACGAGTTGGAAGAGGGCTTTAGGCCAATCATTACATTTAATAACTTTTAGCCTTATTTATTTAATGCTTTTTGGTGTATTAGTGCCATCGATATGGTTCGAGTTTAGCTTTGGCATTATGTTAGTGCAGTGGTCTTTAGTCGCTATAGTATTTATTTTCCTTTATGTCGTATTAGATTATCTTTTAAAAGTTCCAGCTTTCTCATTGACTGTTTTTAGTCTTTTTAGTGCATTGTTTTTGTTAAGTAGTGGATTAATGTTGCCGGCTGCTTTCTTGCCGGAATGGTTACAAATTGAATGGCTTCAATCTGTTAGTGAGGCTTTTTATCATATATTTAATGAAGGTAACGCGCCATTATATGAATGGGGTATGATTGTTCTAATGGCTTTAGTATTGTTGGTGTTATTACGGCTTGCTACTAGAAGGGGAGAAACATCATCATGACATTGTGGAAATCTATGTTATTTAAAAAATCAACGTTGCTTATGTTTTTGTTAATGCCTCTTTTAGTCTTTTTTGTCGTGGTACCATTATTTGATCAAACGGTTGAAGACTTACAAGTAGCTGTTCATGTTGTCGATCCTTATGAACAAACAGCAGTTCATGAATTAATCGAAAAAATGGACAACCCTGAGCCATTTAATGTTCAGCTACAAGATGAATTAGACTTACAATCCTTAGCGCGGGGTGAGGTTGAGGCGATTTTCGTTGTTGAAGATCAATTAGCAAAGAAGGTTCAAGATGGTGATGTTGCTGAGCTTTTTACTTGGTATCGGTATGATAATAGCTTGGTTGACGGGTTGTTTAAAGAATATATGGCTTCAACATTAATGGAAGATATTGTTCGTAAAGAAGCAGCCAACCTTGTCGTAGATGAGATGCATACAGTCGATTGGCAAGAAGTGTATGATTATAGCTCGCGGTATTTTGAACCAGAACCACTCTTTCAAATGAATTATGAGTCTTACCGAGAGAGCACTAATCATTCTGAAGGAAGTGAAGCGCTTTATCCACTACTATTAATTTGGGGTTATATATGGCTGTTAATGATTTATTTAACTTCTTTTATAGAACATTGGCGTGACAAACAATTAATTGAACGGCTGTCAATTTATCGCTATGGTCAAGTTAAACTTTATGGCTCATGGTTTATTATAACCACGGTGTCTGTCAGTTTATTAATCACGATCATCGTTATGTTTAGTTCTTGGTTTAATCCAGAATCGCTCGGGCTAACTAATTTACCTAAGCTTGTGATCATATCATTTGTTTCAGCTTTATTGCTGTTAATGTTAAGTATTTTATTGCGAAGTAGACAGGCTTTCTTAGCTGTGACTTTATCTTATTTAATTGTAGCAGTTGCTTTATTTATGTTAGTGGATTGGCAAATACTTGAATCTAACTGGTGGAGTGGGTTGTTTATCCCATTTTGGTTAGGTTAAAGGGAGAGTATTTAATGCTGGAATTACAGAATATTAATTATGTCAAAAAGAATAAAGAAATATTAAACAAAATAACGGCTGGAGTCGAGCGTGGGGAGAGTATTTGTTTATTCGGGCCTAATGGTGCGGGTAAATCGACTTTGTTAAAAATAATGGCGAGTTTAATAAAACCGACATCTGGAAAATGTGAAATATCTCTTTCTACTCCTAAAACGGTTGGTTATATACCGCAACAAATAGCCCTTTTTCCGAACATGTCGGTAAAGGATCATCTAAAGTATTATCAAAAGTTAACCAAACAAAAAGATCAAGCCTTTATTAATGAAATGTCGAGTGCATTAGATTTAAACAGTATAATGAATAAGAAAGTTGAAGAATTAAGTGGTGGCATGGCCAGAAAGTTAAACCTTGCAGTTGGTGTGATTCATCGACCAGAGATGATTTTCTTAGATGAAGCTTTTGTCGGTGTTGACCTAGCTTTTAAACACGATATGTTAACTTGGTTGAATAAGCTTAATAATCAAGGTGTTACGATCGTTTTCGTAAGTCATGATTGGCATGTTATATATAATTTAGCCAAAACGATGTGGGTTTTACAAGATGGCAAGTTAATGGATCAATTTTTAATAAAGGATATTTCAAAGAGAGAAATGGATTATCAATCTGAAGATAGTGCTTTAAAAAAGATGTTTGCGCTTAGAAAGTTTGATTATGAAAAAAATGGCAATTAACTTTACGCTAGATCAAGCATATAAATCAAGTTCTCCTTCCATACTAAAAGTAGATTAAGGAGGAAAGGAGGCTTTATATATGCGCTTTTGGGTATTACCGTTGACGGTTGTTTTATTTCTAACAATGGCGGCTTGTCAACCTAATGATACGAATATGATGGGTGACAACCAAACAGGTCAACAAGGAGACGGTACACAACAAGGTCAAGGTCAAGGCCAGGGTCAAGGACAAGGCCAATTTGATGGTCAGATGAACGTAACAGATCGTCAAGGCCAAGCAGATCGTCAAGGCGATCAAATGGGGACTGGCACACCAAATCGTCAAGGTGACCGTATGGGAACTGGTACAACTGATCAAAACAGAAATCAAGATGGAATGATGCGTTTTGATGTTGCGGAAGAAGCAGCTGATGATGTAACAGACCAGATTGATGAAGTAAGTCAGGCATATGTTATGACTGGTGATAATAATGCATATGTAGCAGTTGTACTTCATAATGATAATAATGACGATGCTACTAATGATTTAAGTGATGAAGTAAAAGAAGAGGTTTCTGATGTTGTTAAGTCTACAAAACAAGACTTAAATAATGTTTATGTATCTGCAAACCCGGACTTCTTTAATATGGTTAACGATTATACTGAACGTGTAAACGAAGGGGACCCAATCGAAGGATTCTTCGAAGAATTCAATGCGATGTTAGGTCGTATTTTCCCTAACTTAGAACGTTAATTTAAAGATATAAAGGTGGGGCCTTAAGTTGGCTCCATCTTTTTTAATTCATATAGAAGAAGGGGTGTAACAGTGTTAAAGTATTATGATGCTTTGTTTGATGCTTCTAAGTATTTAAATTTGTCCCCTAAACCATTTAACATAAAACACGTTACAAATGAAGAAATAAAAATGTTACAAGTAAAAGGTTACCGCAAACGATTAACACCTCAAACTACAAGCCCACCACCTTCGTCCTATATAGCAGAATTATACGATTTAGTGGACCGAACAATATATGTTAATGATCAAAATACCAACGAACTTAATTTGGTTATATTAGCACATGCAATCGGACACTCAGATTTTCTTTGGCATAACAATTATTTAAATGAACAGTTAGATCAGTTTAGTAAATCCTTATATAAATACCGCCAAGCATTAAAGAAAACGATAGAATTAGTAGGCCGTAATCAAGTTAACGGCTTTTTAACAGAAATAATGAAACTCTTTAACATCATTTATGTGAGTAGAAGTGATATTGACTGGTTAATGGGCTATTTGGCGTTATCGCATTGGCAATATCAACTTATCGAGCTTGCTACAGCGGAAGTGAAACTGTTTGAGTCGATTCAGAAAACAAAATTAATGAACGAAGGCTGGGCTACTTTTCATCAAATTCCATTATTAAAACAAGCCAATTTATTTAATTTGGGCGTTGCTGTTAGTGAGGTAGAAATGTATCTGACTTATCCGTATGGTTTAAACCTATATCAATTAGGCCAGTCATTGTGGATGAACGTCAACAAAGCCAGCCTAAGGCGCGTTATGAAACCATATCAAGATTATCAGTTTATAAAGGATTATTATAGTAAAGAAGTACACACACAAGAACAAATTTCATACATAAGCAAGTATAATCAGATCAATGATGGTTATTTAACAGTGAAGGAGAACTTAATCGAGGCAGCTAGATATGGCGGGAAAATTGTAATTAAGGTAGATCACCCCATTACCGAATCATCAGGCTATTTAACTTTACGATATGAGAATTCTAATGTGAATAAACACGATTTGAACCGCCTAAAGCATCAGTTTAAGCAACTATTTAATATTGTCGTCTATATTAAGCCGAAAAATAGCTTTAATTAGACCAAATGACATATTTCATATAAGAGAAAAGGACTAAATTCGTTTGTTTGAAAAGTGCGTACCAAGACTATTGTATGGTGCATTAAGTTCGAAATTTTATGTAAATTTATGTAGATATAGCGTTGTTTTTTGTCGATACCTGTGCTAATCTAATATTAATATTACATAGATTTAAGAAAATTCTCTAAATAGGGAATTCTTGTTGGGCTTAAGGGGGATTAGCATTGGGAAAAGACAAACAATCAAAGCTAAAATTACCGAAAATTAAAAACGGTAAGAAGAAAAGAGAACATAGACCAAAGAATAAAAAAAGCAAATTGTTAAGCATGTCAATTGGTAAGAAATACGGTTTTGTCTTTATTATAACTTTACTGTTATTTTCAATTGCTTCAGGCTTAGTGTTTGTTCAAGCATACCTATCAGATCAAACAATAAACGAGCAAGTTGAGTTAAGTGAAGAAGCGATTACAGTAGGTGAAATGGCTTCTGTCTTTAATAGTAAGGATATTGCAATAGGTGATTATGTTTTACTTAAAACAAATAATTACATAACGGAATATCGAGAACAAAATGAACAGTTTATTGAATTGGCATCTGAAGTCCGGTCTGGCTTAACTGAAGAGCAAGCGGCTGTGTTAGATGACGTTTTAGAAAGAAATGAAGAAATCACCCATATTGTTAATGATGACATAGTTTCTGCAATAGGTAACCGTGATGAACAAGATGCACTTAGCTCTCGTGCAGTAGTTACAAGTATAAGAGGTGAGGCGATTGATTCACTTCAAGAACTTCGTGGTATGGTTGTAGAGGAATTTAATGCTTCTGCAGTTGATACTCGTAATGCCATGCTTCAAATACAAGCATTCTTAATAGGCGGCCTAATTGCATCAGCTGTTATTGCAATTATATTCTTAACGATCATAAGCCGAAATGTTAATAAGAGTATTAATTCTGTTGTGAAGGTTGCAGACCAAATTTCTGAAGGTGACCTAACTGTAGATGATATCCCGTACAATGGACAAGATGAAGTTGGTCGTTTAGCTCAATCGATGAATGCAATGAAAGCTAACCTAAAGAATATTATTGGAAGTGTATCAAATGCTTCAGAGTCCGTTACAAGTCAAGGTAACTTAGTTAATCAAGCCGCTAAAGAAGTTAGTGAAGGTAGTGAACAGATTGCTTCAACTATGCAAGAGTTATCATCAGGGTCTGAAACGCAAGCGCAAAGTGCATCTTCCATATCTGAAATGATGGAGCAACTACTTAGTAAATTGCAATACTCTTATGAAAGTGGCGACAATGTTTCTCAATCTTCAGAGGAAGTGCTGTCAATGGCTAATGAAGGTCGTGACATGATGGCGCAGTCAGTTACACAAATGCAACAAATTCATTCATTAGTTGAAGATTCTGTACAGAAAGTAAAAGGACTAGACCATCAATCAAATGAAATTTCAAAGCTTGTACAGGTGATCGAGGATATTGCCGAACAAACTAATTTATTAGCTTTAAATGCAGCTATAGAAGCGGCAAGAGCAGGTGAACATGGAAAAGGATTTGCTGTTGTAGCAGATGAAGTTCGTAAGTTAGCTGAGCAGGTGAGCCATTCAGTTGGTGACATCACAGGAATTGTTAACTCGATTCAAAACGAGTCAAAAGAAGTAACCCAATCTTTAGAATCTGGTTATGCAGGGGTTGAAGAAGGGTCTCAGCAAATTAAAAACACACAACAGACATTTATCCAAATTAATGAATCGATTAGTGATGTTGTTAGTAAAATCCAAGAAATCACTTCTAATCTAAAAGATGTGATGAATGATAGTCAAGAAATGAACAAATCAGTAGAGGAAATTGCATCGATTTCTGAAGAGTCAGCTGCAGGTGTTGAAGAGACAGCGGCATCAGTTGAACAGGCAAACAGTTCAATGGAAGAGATCACAAGTGCAGCAGATGATTTAACAAAATTAGCCGAACAATTAAATGGGCAAGTTCAAAAGTTTAAGTTATAATATTAAAAAAGGGGCTGTATAAAGATACAGCCTCTTTTCTGATAAGTGGCTAGCATTGGAGAGAGAAAATGGAACGGCTATCAAGATATATTGAAATCTTCTTAATTGCAACTCGATTAGGTTTTACATCATTTGGCGGTCCTGTTGCTCACTTGGCTTATTTCCAAGAAGAATATGTGCAAAGACGAAAGTGGCTATCAGACCAGATGTATGCTGATTTAATTGCGCTCTGTCAGTTTTTACCTGGTCCAGCCAGTAGTCAAGTGGGTATTTCAATTGGAATGCTTCGCGGTGGCTTGATCGGAGGTATATTAGCTTGGATTGGCTTTACGTTACCTTCAGTAGTGATTCTTGCAATTTTTGCTTGGTATGTGATCCAAATGGATTTAGGAGATGCTGTTTGGATCGGAGCATTAAAAGTAGTAGCGGTTGCAGTGGTTTTTCATGCCGTATTAAACATGGGGAAAAAATTAGCACCTGACCTGCCGAGAATTGCATTGTTAGTTGCTTCAGCTATGACTTTATTATTATTCCCGTTTGCTGTGACGCAGCTTATTGTAATAGCTCTTGCTGCAATTATTGGCGCATTATATTTTAAAGAAATAGTGAATACGGATGATCGTAGGGCAGCTTTTAAATTTTCCAAAAAAATAAGTGTATTTGCTTTATCTTTATTCGTAGGGCTTTTGGCGTTATTGCCAGTTTTGAATCATTATTTTAACCATATATACATAGAGTTATTTGATATATTTTATCGGATAGGATCAATTGTTTTCGGAGGTGGGCATGTTGTCTTACCGCTTTTAGAGCGTGAGTTAGTGCCTAGTGGATTAATAAGTGAAGACTTATTTTTAGCGGGTTATGGTGCAGCGCAAGCGATCCCTGGTCCGTTATTTACGTTTTCTAGTTATTTAGGAACTGTTATTCATGGTATTCCAGGTATGCTTATTGCAACGATTGCGATTTTCTTACCTTCATTTTTGTTAATTATTGGAGTATTGCCGTTTTGGCAACAGTTAAGAAAAATGAAGTATGTCGGGGCAGCTCTATTAGGAGTTAATGCGGCTGTTGTCGGTATTTTAGTGGCAGCATTTTATCATCCAATTTTCACAAGTGGTATTATGACGGAATTGGACTTCGCTGTGGCGTTGTTAGGCTTTAGTTTATTACAATTTTGGAAACGTCCTGCTTGGCTAGTCGTGATCATTGTTGTTGTCGTATACATGTTATTAAGTCTTTTCATATAGGGGTGTTTTTAATGCGTGTTGTTTCGATTTGTCCAAGTAATACTGAAATATTAGCTTATTTAGATGCGACCCACTTACTTGTTGGTGTTGATGATGATAGTGACTGGCCACAAGCAATAGAAAACTTGCCTCGGGTCGGTCGTGACTTAAACATTGATATGGAAAAAGTAAAAGCATTAGAGCCTGATTTAGTGCTTGCTTCTTTAAGTGTCCCCGGTATGGAACGTAATATTGAACAACTTAAAGCATATGACTTACCTTATATTATTTTAGACCCAAATTCATTAGATGAAATTGCAAGTGATATTTTAACAGTTGGTAAGGAAATTAATAAAACCGATAAGGCCAAGCAAGTTTATCAAGATTATTACGCTACCTTAAAGCAATATCAGACCATTTCAGAAGAGATCACTAAGCCTAAAAGGATCTATTGGGAATGGTGGCCAAAGCCAATCTTTACACCAGGTCAAAAAAACTGGCTCTCATATATTAGTGAGTTGGCTGGTGCAACAAATATCTTCTCTGATTATGATGAAGCGAGTATTCAAATTGAATGGGAAGAAGTATTAGAGAAAGACCCTGATGAGATCTGTATGGTATGGGTTGGAGTACAAGAGAAAAAGATGAACCCAGCTATTATAAAGAAACGTGAAAGGGCTATGGAGCTTCAGTCTGTTATAAATAATGATATTCATGTATTAGAAGAATATTTATATTGCCGACCATCACCACGCTTGTTAGAAGGACTAAAGAAGTTAGCTTATCTACTTCATCCTAATTATTATCCAGCACCTTAATTATGATTGAGGAATTTCTTTAGAGAGAAGGTATGAAAAGTGGAAAGTGCAGAAACAGCAACAAATTATAGAGATGAACAATCGAGAGTAGAAGCCGTTAAAAGAGGGGCTGTAGCTGGTTTTCCGATCGTTTTAGGATATTTGCCAATTGCGATTGCATATGGTGTATTAGCTAAACAATCAGGATTAACGACTTTTGAAACGACGATGATGAGTGTTCTAGTATTTGCGGGCGCAGCACAATTCATGGCTGCTAATATGATCGCTCAAGGTGCATTGTTTTTACAAATTGTGATTGCGACTTTTGTATTAAATTTCCGTCATTTTGTGATGAGTATGTCATTTATGAATAAAGTTCGATCCTTGCCATTAAAATGGAAGTTTGGTTTATCGATCGGATTAACAGATGAGACATTTGCTGTTTCTTCTTTGAATGGAGAAGAATCAAAGAAGAAACATGGGATGTATTTCTTTGCTTCGTTAATTTTAGTTGCTTATTTTTCTTGGGTGTTCGGAAGCTTCTTAGGGGCTATGATTGGCGATGCCTTACCTGCTACTTTAAGTGACAGCATGGGAATTGCGCTATATGCTATGTTTATTGGCTTATTAATACCTTCTGTGAAAAAGGAATGGCGAGTTGGAGTAATTGCATTAGTTGCGATGTCGATTAATTATTTATTGATGGAGCAAATCAGTTTAGATGTAGGTTGGGCTATTGTTGTATCAACTATTTTAGCGAGTTTACTTGGCATAGGATTGCTAAAGGAGGATGAGTCATGATCATGGCAATTATTATTGGTATGGCGATTGTCACGATGGTACCTCGATTTATCCCATCCTTTATTATGGAGAAGATCACATTAAGACCTTGGTTAAATCGTTGGTTGAATGCGATTCCTTTTGCGGCATTAGGAGCCTTAGTGTTTCCTGGGATTATGAGTGTCATCCCAGATCAACCTTGGATTGGGTTGTTAGGTGGAATTGTTGCCACAGTCATTGCATTATTTAATTTGAATGTTATCTTTGCAGTAGTAGGAGCTATTTTAACGGTGTTTTTATTAACGATGTAGCTGTAAAAAAGGTGGGATTGTATGCTTAAGGTTAGAAGAGCAACTGTAATAGATGCAGAGCAAATTGCTCGCGTACATGATAATACATGGAAATCAACCTATGAAACCATTATTCAAGAAGATGATTTACAACAAGTTACCTCATTTGAAAATAGAAAAGTGATGTGGGAGACAACTTTACAAACATTAAACCATCACGTATTTGTATTAGACTCTAAGGAGAATGGTGTAGTTGGCTTCATTTCTGGAGGTAAAGCACGGACTGATCATTTCGAGTTTGATGGTGAAATTTTTGATATATACATATCACCAGCTTATCAAAGAAAAGGGTATGGCCAATGGTTATTAAGCTATTTTGTTAATGAATGTAATCAGTTAGGTTATACGTCTTTATTAGTATGGATTTTAACAGATAATCCATATGGTCAGTTTTATGTTCGATTAGGAGCAAGGAGAATAGAGGCTGAGAATATTACAATTGGAACAGGGACATATGAAGAAACGGCTTATGGATGGAAGGACTTATATCAATTAAGGTCATGGCTTACATCATCTCAGGTTCAATAATGTTGTTTAAACACGCTTTTTTAGGGAAACATTGATATTGTAGAGAAATGACGAATGAGGAAGGTGTTTTAAATGACGAAAATGGCAGTGTTTTATTATAGTTCAACTGGTGCTAATCATCAGATGGCTAAATGGGCAGAAGAAGCACTGAGTGAAGCTGGTGCAGAAGTGAAGTTAGTGAAAATCCCTGAAACGGCACCAGAAGAAGCAATTTCACAAAACCCAGCTTGGAAAGAACACTATGAAAACTCTAAAGATGTAACTGAAGCGCAAGTCAATGATTTAGAATGGGCAGATGGCTTTATTTTTAGCATTCCTACACGCTTTGGTAACGTACCAGCTCAAGTTAAACAATTTATGGACCAAGCAGGTGGGTTGTGGGCAGAAGGCAAACTCGTGAATAAAGTTGTAAGCGCGATGACGACTGCACAAAATCCACATGGTGGACAAGAACAAACTTTGATGCATCTTTATACGTCGATGTTCCATTGGGGTGCGGTTATTGCCAGTCCTGGTTATACAGATGATTCCGTTTTTGCTTCTGGTGGTAACCCTTATGGTACGAGCGCTACAGCTGATGGTGAAGGAAAAATTCAAGATGATGTAGAGAATGCTGTTAAACATCAAGCTAAACGTACATTTGAGATAACAAATAAAATTGCTCAATAAATGAAAGAGAATGGGACAAAAGAGTTGTCATAAAAGAAAATCCAGACGATTCATCGTAAATGAATTCGTTCGGATTTTTATGCTTTCGATATTCGCTCCATCAAAACAGCCCCGAACGCTGATAAAAAGCAATCGAGCACTGATAAAATTATCCGGCTCGGGTAAAGGATCTTTGTTTGATTTCACCAGACTTTCTAATCTGTTCAATCATGCAAAAGATGATATAAAACCCCCAAAATAAAATCCCGTCATACGTAATAGTGTAGTAGTAAGGTACATAAATGATCACTCAAGCATTTATGTTGCTAAAGCTACCATTAAATGAGATGGTTTAATAAAGTATTAAAATGTGTATCGTTGAATGAATTCGGTGAACCTTTGTGGTTATACACAAAGTTCATATACACCTCTCTCCCAACAAGAGGATATTAGCCCTGACGTTAGAAAAGCGTCAGGGGATTTTTTTACCCTAGTTATGACTACAGCTTCACTTTTAAGAAATACGGAAAAATAAATATTTTCGTAAAAAGCACAAACACATTAGTATACTAGTTGAATAAATTACAATAAAGGTTCAGAAAATTGTTGCAATTGGAGTTGAAATTTAAGATAATAGAAAAAAGGAGTAAGGGGGAAGGGGCATGAAGAATCAAGTTACCTCTTATGTACTAATTAGATATCAATTTCCGAAAACAATCGCAATTAAAGCTAGGCGTGAAGTACCATATGAGTTTAAGCTAGCTTCACGATTATTACTTGATGAAATGGTTTTTAACTTTAATAAGGGATTATTAGAAGAAAGAATTAACGAAGCAATTGACAAACAAGACATAGAGCAATTTAAAAAGCTAAGCAAACAATATGCGAAATATGTTAAGTAAGTCGTTAAAGTGTTGATATATAGCTGCCATTTTAGGCAGCTTTTTCTTGTTTAAAGATGTATGACAACATAGTATGCTGTTATATAATGAGACTACAATATTTATAAAAATGAGGAGTTTGAATGGGAATTAGGAAATCAGGTGTCTTGATTATTTTATTAACTAGCCTAATAATCAGCGCTTGTCAAAACGAGACAGTAGATTTAGAAAATTTAGTAGCGGATCATTTAAAACCAATAGAAGGCACTTTGAGTGAGAAATCTGAGTTCACCATTGTTGATGCAACTAGACATGAAGGGGAATTAACAGAAGATGGAGAAGCGGTAATCGTGCCTGAGACTGATATTATTGATGTAATAGTTAATAAAGAACGTCGGTTACCAAATGGGTATGAGCCAGAAGATCTAATGATTGCTGATGTTGATTATCACGCTGTTAATGAAGAAAGAAAACACCTACGTGAAGAAGCTGCAGGTGCATTAGAAGATCTGTTTGAAGCGGCAAGTGAAGAAGGGCATCAGTTAGTTGCTGTTTCAGGTTATCGATCTGAACAAACTCAAGAAGTCGTATTTGCCTCGAATGTTGATCGCCATGGGGAAGAGCATGCTGAACAATATTCAGCTCAACCTGGTTACAGTGAACATCAAACTGGTTTAGCAATGGACGTTTCAACAGCATCAATTGGCTATGCATTGTCTGAGGAGTTTGGTGAAACGCAAGAAGGTAAGTGGGTTGCTGAAAATGGTCACAAACATGGCTTTATTATCCGTTACTTGGAAGGAAAAAGTGAGATCACAGGTTATGGCTATGAACCTTGGCACTTAAGATATGTCGGTGAGGACCTAGCAACGAGCGTATATCAATCAGGCTTAACTTTAGAAGAATATTTTGGTTTAGTTGAATGATGATGCGAATAAGTTTTTAGAAGGTCTAAATATCTTTAGGCCTTTTTTTCATGGCTTTTCGTTTAAATTCTGCAAATTTATTATTATAATAAGAAGTGGTTAATAAAGTTGTCATTGTACAAATGAAGGAGGAACTTTAATGGATTATCGTATTGAACGTGATACATTAGGTGAAATGAAGGTACCAGCAGATAAGTATTGGGGTGCACAAACGCAAAGGAGTGTATTAAACTTCCCAATCGGCAATGAAACAATGCCAAAAGAAATTATAGAAGGATTTGCAATCTTAAAGAAAAGTGCAGCTCGTGCTAATGAATCTTTAGGCTTATTAGAAAGTGATAAAGCTGATGCGATAGGTCATGCAGCTGATCGTGTATTAGCTGGTGAATTATTTGATCACTTCCCGCTTGTTGTATGGCAAACAGGTAGTGGTACACAATCAAACATGAATATGAATGAAGTGTTAGCTTATGTTGGCAATGAATGGTTAGAAGAGGTGGGTAAAGAAACTCGTCTACACCCAAATGATGATGTGAACAAGTCACAAAGCTCTAATGATACTTACCCAACAGCATTACATATTGCTGCAGTAAAAAAGATAGAAGATCACCTTCTTCCCGCATTAACGCAAATGAAAAATACTTTAAAAGAAAAAACAGATGCCTACAATGACATCGTTAAAATCGGTCGAACGCATTTACAAGATGCGACACCATTAACGCTAGGACAAGAGATTAGTGGCTGGCATCGTATGTTAGAGAAGACTGAATCCATGATCCAAGACTCGTTAAAATATGTTAGAGAAATTGCCTTAGGAGGTACCGCTGTTGGGACAGGTATTAATGCTCATCCTGACTTTGCTGAAACTGTAGCAGACAAAATTAATGAAGAAACTAATGGTCATTTCATATCGGCTAAAAATAAGTTCCATGCCTTAACTAGTCATGATGAGCTTGTCCACACACATGGTGCAATTAAAGGACTTGCAGCAGACGTTATGAAAATTGCTAATGACGTTCGTTTCTTAGCAAGTGGTCCTCGTTGTGGTATTGGTGAAATTACAATTCCAGCAAATGAACCTGGAAGCTCAATTATGCCAGGTAAAGTTAACCCAACACAAAGTGAAGCGATCACAATGGTTACCGCTCATGTTATGGGTAATGATGCTGCAATTGGTTTTGCGGCAAGTCAGGGTAATTTTGAATTAAACGTATATAAGCCAATGATTGCTTATAACTTCTTACAATCTTGTCAGTTACTTGGTGATAGTATGATTTCATTTGATGAGAGGTGCTTAGTAGGTTTAGAGCCTGATGAAAAAGAAATAGAGAAGTATTTAAATGATTCTTTAATGCTTGTTACCGCTTTAAACCCTCATATTGGTTATGAGAATGCAGCAAAAATTGCTAAACATGCTCACGAAAATAATCAAACTTTACGTGAAGCAGCAGTAGATACAGGTATTTTATCTGGGGATGAATTTGATCGTTTAGTCGTGCCTAAAGAAATGACTAAACCGAATGCTAAATAACATTATTTACCTAGCATTTTAGTTCATATTTCTTTTCCTCCTGTTAACAATAGTAGATACACAGGAGGTGAACAACATGGCACAGAACAACAATTCAAACCAATTAGTAGTTCCTGGTGTAGCACAAGCATTAGACCAAATGAAGACAGAAGTCGCACAAGAATTTGGTGTACAGCTTGGAGCTGATTCAACTTCACGCTCTAACGGTTCAGTTGGTGGTGAAATTACAAAGCGTCTAGTACAAATGGCAGAACAACAAATGGGTGGACAGTAATTAAAGATTTGTCCACTAACGAAAACAACATTTAACATTAATTTAAGAGGGGGTCTAATAAGGCCCTCTTTTTTTTGGTTTCGTTAATAGAGGATCGGGAATTCATGATAAATAGGCGAATCAGCTCGTGAATGGAGTGAAGAACTTACAGTGATTGAACAAGTGAGATGGTCATCGGACAGTCAATCAGGCAAAATTAACGATAATCAGGCGAAATTCACGATAATCGGGCGAAAATCTCGATATTCAGGCGAAATTCACGATAATCGGGCGAAAATCTCGATAATCAGGCGAAATTCACGATAATCAGGCGAACTCAAACAATAATCAGGCGAACGCCCAATTAATCGGGCGATCGCCTGATTCCGGGCGACTTTAAAAACGGAGATGTGTGCGCTCCACATCTCCGTTTAAATTTAATGCTCTTCGTTATTCGTTTTTGCCTCTGCAAAGGGTTCACCGTTTTTTCTAATTTCATGAGATTCATCAATTTGGACGCGGTCATATCTTGGGCTCACGTATCCACCTGCTAAGCCTTCATTCATCATACGATCGACGTCTAAATCATACTCATTTCGCATATCGTCTTTATCTTTTGATGGCTTTGCCATTGCAGTATCCTCCTTTACGTAAGAAGCCTTCTTGCGGTTTCTCACACTGTTAGTTTGTGTGCCTGTTAAGTAATCATGTCCGGTAATTAATTGAAGTTGTTTTGTCGATTATTTGTTGATTTTGTGCTATTTTAGTACTGGTTATATTACGTTAGAGAGGTAGATATCATGAACGTCTTACTAATAATTTTATTGATGATTGCAATTGGTGCACTAATTGGTGGGATGACGAATTATCTTGCCATTAAAATGCTATTTAGACCTTACCGTCCGATCTACATAAGAAATTGGAAGTTACCGTTTACACCCGGTTTAATTCCAAAAAGGCAGGCAGAATTAGCAGAGCAATTAGGGCATTTGGTTACTAATCATTTAGTTAAGGCTGATGCGATTAGTAAGAAGCTCGTGCAATCAGAATTTCAAAAGCAAATTATATCAATGGTCCAAAGTCGTTTTGATGAATATTTAGAAAGTGATCAGAAAACGATTGAGGTTATTCAACAATTTAAACAGGATTTAACCGTTTTAGACGTTGAAAGTTATTTTAAAGAAAAAGTGGCAGACCAGTTAGCGAATATGTACGAACATCAATCAACTCGTACGTTAGGTGATGTTTTACCTGATGATGTTAAACATTCGATTGATGAGCAGTTGCCTGTTGTTGCCGCTTATATTTTACAACAAGTAGATGCTTATATTAACAGCCCAGAAGGCCAAAAGAAATTATCCGAAACAGCCTCAGAATTTTTACAATCACAAGGGTTTTTAGGAAGTATGGTTTCCTCATATTTCGGTGAGGAGGGACTAGTTGAAAAAGTGACCCCAGCTATTAATCAATTCATTCGTTCAACTGATACACACGAAACAATCGAAACTTTAATTCGAGCAGAATGGTTAAAGTGGCAACATAAACAACTTTCTGGTTTAAGAAATCAATTGTTTGACGATACTTTAGAAAGTAGAGTTGCAAATTATTTAGTCAATGAGCTTCAAGTCAGTCAACATTTACATGAGCCTGTTTCGACTTGGTTAACTAAATATGAACAAGTCATTAATCAGGAGTTAATTCCAAACGGTGTGAAGCTGTTGATTGGGCTATTATCAAGTCAAGTAGAGAAAATGATGAAAACGATGGATGTGTCGAATATGGTACGTCAAGAAGTCGTTCAATTTGATGTCGTTCGCTTAGAGAAAATGGTTTTAGAAATAACGAAACGGGAATTTAACATGATTACTTATTTGGGAGCTGTCTTAGGGGGTACGATTGGTTTAGTCCAGGGTCTTATTGTGATGTTGATCAGCTGATTTATTTTAATACTATACAGCACGTACATTCTCTGATACAGTAGTATTCGAATAATATGTGTAGTTAATCTAGGAGGTATATTGTGGCGAATATTTATGATTTAGCTTATGATTTAGAAAAAGGTCTTCGTGAAAGTGAAGAATTCCAAGCTTTAAAGAATGCTTATGAAACGGTTATGAATGATCCATCCACAAAGCAAATGTTCGATAACTTCCGTGATACTCAGTTAAACCTTCAGCAAAAGCAAATGCAAGGTGAAGAGATTACAGAAGAAGAAGTAAATAAAGCGAAGCAAGTTGTAGAGCTTGTTCAACAGAATGAAGATATTTCTAAGCTTATGGAAGAAGAGCAACGTTTAAATACGGTAATTGGTGATGTTAGTAAAATTATCACTAAGCCACTTGAAGATTTATATGGTGAAGAACAACAGTAAATAATAAAGAAGGGCTGTTCCAATAGTCATGAAAATTGACTATTGGAACAGTTTTTTAATATATGTCCACATTTTATCGGTGGAATAACAAGAGACGACCATCTGGTGAAACTAGGCGGTGTGTTGTTTCATGATAATCTTGCTCTTCTAACTGCTTAGTCCCAACCATTTTGGCCTCTTGATCATCTTTTGCTTCGATTGTTTCATTTAATAAACTTTCACCTTTTTTTGAGTAAACCGTTAAATGATACGTCTTCAATGTCTATTCCTCCTTATGTATGTGCCGCTATTTTAACTATATGTATTTTGTAGACTTTTGTAAATAGTCTGACGCATTAATTTTAAAAAATCACTCATCGAACGTGCATTCGCTTTTGAAGTTTGATAAAATAATAATTAAGAATAGAATCATTGGAGGAACAGTGATGAATCGATCTGTACGATTTTTACATAGTGCTGATTTGCACCTTGATAGTCCTTATAAGGGGATGAGGAATTTACCTGATAATATTTTAAAAGATGTTAAAGCAAGTACTTTTAAAGCGTTTGAACGTTTAATTAAATTAGCAATAGAAGAACAAGTGGATTTCGTCTTATTAGTTGGAGACTTATTCGATCAAGAATCAGCGTCATTGAAATCTTTAGTTGCGTTAAAAGAAGGATTAGTAAAGCTGGAACAATTTGATATTAAAGTGTATATAAGTTTTGGTAATCACGATTATCAATTGTTAAATAAGGTGGATCTATCGTTTCCGAGTAATACATATGTTTTTAGATCAGAAGAGGTGACGAGCTTCCCGTTTGAGAAAGATGGTGAAGTCTTAGCTTATATTCATGGTTTTAGTTATGAGAATAGAGCTGTAACAGAATCGAAAGTGAATGAATACTTTCCTCATGATCAGAATTGCTTTCAAATTGCAACTTTACACGGCAGCTTGAAAACTAACCAAGAACATGATCAGTATGCTCCATTTTTATTAGAAGAGTTAAAAACTAAACCTTTTGATTATTGGGGGCTTGGACATATACATAAACGTGAAATCTTATCACATAATCCTTACATCGTTTACCCGGGAAATATACAAAGTAGACATATTAAGGAAACCGGTGAAAGAGGCTGTTATGTTGTTGATTTGAGTAAGAGTCAGACACAGTTAGATTTCCACCCAGTTCATGACATATTGTTTCTTGAAGAAGCATTAACGTTAACTCATTGTCAGCGTTTTGATGACTTAATTGAAGCATTAAACGTATATAAAGACCAATTACGTAATCAGTCAGGTAAAACTTGGGTAAGGTTGACTATAACAGTTCAAGAAACGCTTCTTCATTATAAAGAAGAATTAGTTCATTTACTCAATGAAGTAGAAGTCGAAAAGGAACATTGGATATGGATTCAAGGACTAAACCTAGAGCGAGTTGTCCAATACGACCGTAAGCAATTAAAACAATCTAACCAGTTTGTTGGAGAAGTCGTGAAATTATCTGATGAACAACTAGGGATTGAATCCTATTTATCAGATTTAATTAATAATCGTCACTTCAAGCAACAAGTCGGCTCATTTTCAGCATCTGAATTAACAGATATAAAGCAAGAGGCTGAACAGTTAGTCATTGAAAAGTTATTGAAAGATGGAAGGGATTAAATTGTATTTTAAGCGATTAGAAGTTGTGTCTTTCGGTAAATGGAAAGATGAAACAATCGAATTAAATGAAGGCTTTAATTATTTATATGGACCTAACGAATCTGGTAAGTCTTCAATTAGAATGTTTATAACGTATGTATTATTTGGCTTATCACCAAAAGATCGTGAGCGGTATATGTCAATTTTTGATGGGCAATTGGGTGGAAGGCTTATAATAGCTGCCGAAGATGATGACTATGTAATAGAGCGCTTTCAACACAGAGATCGAGGTAAACGGGTTGGGTATTTTAAAGGTGAGAAATTAAGTGAAGAAGAGGTTCAAAAGTTATTACAAAATGTTGATCATTATTTATTTGAATCGATCTTTTCATTTCAAGACCGTGACCTATATGCAATTCGTCATAAACAGACTGAGGATATTGGCAAAGTATTGTTCAATTTAGGGTTAACCGGGTCAGATTACGTCTTAGAACTTGAACAAGAATTAGCGAAAGAAAGTGGAAAACTATTTAAAAAGCAAGGACGTAAACCACCGATCAATGAAAAGTTAATTCAATTAAAGTCGATTAATGAAGAAATCGAAAAAGTTCATGAACGTGAGAGAAATCATCAAGCTTTGTATCAAGAGGCTAAACATCTCGAGCAGGACATAGCCAAGTTAAAAGAACAAGATTTAGACCTTCACAACCGCATTAATCAAGCACAAATGTTATTCCAAGCTAAATCATCGATCGAACAAGTTCAAAGACTGGATCAAGAAATGAGTGAATTGTTATCACATTCTAATTTAACAGAAGATGTGATTGAACGTTATGATGAAGTAAAAGAAAAACGACAAGAATACGATGAACGTGCTCGTGTGTTAATGTCTAAGATTAGCAGTGTTAAAGAACAGCGGAATCGTTTAATGGAACAATCGAAAAGTGGGCATTTCCCATTTTCTTTAGAAGAAGTGAATCAATGGACAGTCGAAGTCGAACAAAAGCTTCAACAAAAACAAGAATTAGTCAGTAATGTTGAACTAAAGCAATCTCAGCTCTTAAGTTATTTACAAACGGCTAATATTCAACTAACTGAAGAAGAAATACGTCATTTAGAACTGAGTAAATATACGAAAGAAACATGGTCTAGACTCGCAAAAGATGTCCATGCAAACTCAGAAAAGCTAAGTGAACTTGAAAGGCGAAAACGGATTAAGTTAGAGGAATTAAAAGAACTTGAACATAAACAGGTAAATGTAGAAAAGCAAATGCAATCCTCTTTAGGAAGTGAAGCGTATACAGATGAACTCGAACAATTAAAACAAAAACAAGCTTCTTTTAGGGCCCAACAACAAATGCAAAGTCATACAAACAAGCAAAAAAGCCAACTACAGCGATTTAAGCAAATGCTCTTTTGGTTAAAGTGGGGAGTTGTTAGTTTTTCTGGTATTGCGATTGGATTAGTATTAAGTGAAGTAGTACCGGTGATTGACTTTAGTTGGTCATTTGCGATTGCAGCAATAGGTCTATTCATTTTCATATTATTACACCGTCAAATGGGTAAGGTTGACCACGATTTAAATCAACTAAAGACAGACCAGTTAAAAATAGAGGATTATGACGATGTAGAGAAGCGAATTAATGGGTTAGAAAAACTAAAAGCTGAAGAAAGCCGTCATCATGAGCAATTAAAAGAATCACAAATGCGAATTGATTATTTGAACGGAGAGATTAGAGAGGTCGAGGCTGAGCGATTAAATTTTGAACAACAGTTAGAAGCTGATGAACAGAAGCGTGTATTTGAAACTGAACAATTACCACTACTCGAAGCGTTTGAGTTAGAACAATGGGAAGAAGTGTTTCAGCTATTAACCGAGGCACAAGCGTCAATTCAGAGAATCGATCAGTACAAACATGAATTAGACCAAATCCAACAGTCAATTGACCAATTAGACGATCAATTAAAACGGTTTTTATCGTATTATGTGAGTGAAGATGAACTAAACCATGCAGACACTTATTTACAACTCGTTCGCCATTATTTAAAACACGAACAAAACGTTAAAGAACAAATTAAGCATCAACATAGTTGGGCGAATGAATTAGAAGGGCAACTCCAGGAATTGAAAGAAGCCAATACCCCGTATGAAAAAGAACTTCAAAACATGCTAAGTGAAACGAATATTCAAAATGAAGAAACATTAGGTCAAGCGGTTGAGGATTTTGAAACCTATCAAGAAAAAGATGAGATGAGGCAAGAAGCTATAAAAGCAGTTCAAAGTATTGATAAAGGACAGGCTGATTCCATTTTAAAACAATCTTATAATTGGATTGAAATTGAAACTAAGTTAAGTCAAGATAGAAGTAATAAAGAAGAGGTTCTAAATCAATTAGATGAAAAACGTCAACATTTAGCTGATTGTTCTGCGAATATTCGCCAATTAGAAGAAGATGGTAAGTTATCTGACTTAATTCATGAAAAGTCGATGATCGAAGGGGAAATCATGACTTTAGCTAAAGAGTGGGCTATATACCAAACGGCAAAAGGATTGCTTCAAGATACGAAAGCACGTTATCAATATGAATACTTACCTAAGATCTTAGCTCATACATCAAAATTATTTAGTGAAATAACTAATGGAGCTTACCAGGATGTACAATTTTCTAAGGATGAATCGTTAATCGCTCAACATAGAGATGGTAAATGGTTTGACGTTAGACAATTATCTGAGGGAACAGCAGATCAATTATATATTGCTTTACGTCTAGCCTTGAATGAATCATTAAGTGATGCACAAGGGTTTCCGTTTGTGTTAGATGATGCATTTGTTCATTTTGACGAAAGTCGTAGACAGCAGATGATGAAGATCTTATTAAAACAAACGAAGAAACAACAATTAATATATTTCGCATGTGAACCTGATCAATTTAAGTCGAAAGTCCATACAATCTCACTAGCCAATGGACAGCCGATTATGATGTGATAATGAAGTGTTAAAGGGGAGAGTAAGATGAAGCAGGGGATTTTTTACCGAGAAGTCGGAGAACAATTTGATGGGTTTTTACTAATTAAATCAGTTGATAAAGGAGTGACTAGTTCTGGCAAGCCTTTTTTAACGATTATTTTTCGCGATCGGACAGGTGAAATTGAAGCAAAACTTTGGGAAGCGACTAAGGAAGATGAAGAATCATTAGTTGCAGAGTCGATCGTCCAAGTCCAAGGTGAAATTCGCCAATTTAGAGGGAAGAATCAATTGAACATTAGACAAATTAGACTGTCGAATGAAATGGATGGCGTAAAGGTAGAGGACTTTATTGAAAAAGCGCCTGTTGAATTAGACGAGATGAAAGATTATTTAACGCAAATGATCTTTGCATTAGAGAATCCTAATATCCAGAGAATCGTTCGAAATATTTTAAAGAAATATAGTGATGATTTATTTACTTTCCCAGCAGCTACGAAAAATCACCATGAGTATGCTTCTGGCTTAATTCATCATATCATCAGTATGTTAAAAATCGCTAGACAGATGAAGGACCTTTATCCAGAGATCAATTCTGACTTGTTATATGCCGGAATTATTTTGCATGATATTGGTAAAGTTAAAGAACTTTCAAGCCCAGCTTCACCAACGTATACATTAGAAGGAAAAATGTTAGGTCATATATCGATTATGGTTGATGAAATCTCATTGACTGCTGAGGAGTTAGGCATTGAGGGTGAAGAAGTGATGTTACTTCAACACCTAGTATTAAGCCACCATGGAAAAGGTGAGTGGGGGAGTCCGAAAGCACCAATTGTACGTGAAGCGGAATTACTTCATTTAATCGATATGATTGATGCTAAGATGAATATGATGAACAGGGCATTAGATAAAGTTAATCCAGGAGAATTTACAGATCGTATATTCCCATTAGAAAACCGTCAATTCTACAAGCCGACGATTTAACTCTTTAGGATATACTAAACCATGCCGTGGATTTTAAATATTTCATAAATGGACTAAGAGAGATGAAAACGATGCCTAAGACGGTTATTCAACCATCCTACCATGGACTGGTATCATAAGCATCGTTTGTTTTGGTGGTATAAAACAAGGAAAACAATAAGGCGTTAGTGTGCTTTTTTGTCTTATCAAACCGCTGAGTTGGTGTCAGGTGAGAAGCGTAGGTGGTGACGCCTGGTCGACTAAAGTCGGCCACGTCCTGTGGCCAACGTCGACATTAGACCGTCCGGGTCGTCACGGGAACAGCACGCGTCTCGAGACCCCGCAGGAAGTGGTTTTCTTCCGAGGAGGCTCGAGCCGTGCTGCGGCAAAGAAAACACTGCGACAAATGACCGTAGGGAAGTTTGAGCAGATGTTGCACTTGTGCCCTTTGGGTGTAAGCATCCACCGTAAGCGGAACGCCTGACGCCAACGGCCGCCATCCCAAACCTCACTCTGAATTGTGTCTCTACCCCAACAAATATTGTAGAGCCATAAAAGAAAAAGTACATCACTGTGATTACAGTGATGTACCAAGGTGTTTAAGATTCTGTACCGAATAGATGATCAAGCTCAGCATCGTGAATGGTTACATTTGCATCATTGATCACTTCGTCAATAATTAACACTAATTCATTTGGGTCGACTTGAGCTGCTAATAAGTCTTGGCGAATTTGATCTTCCATTTCTTCAAATGAATCTAATTCAACCTCTGCATCACGTATGTTTTCAACTAAGATGACATGCCAGCCATACTGGGATTCTACTGGCTCACTTACTTCACCTTCATCAAGTGAGAAAGCAACGCGTTCAAATGGTAAAACCATGTCACCACCAGTGAAGTACCCTAAGTCACCACCAAGTTGAGCTGAACCATCAGTTGAATATTGTTCTGCTAACTCTGAGAAATCCTCACCGTCTTCATATAAATCAAGAACTTCTAATGCTGATTGTTCATCATCGACTAAAATGTGGCGAGCTTGTACTTCTTTTTGCAAGTTTTCATAACGTAATTCGATATCTTCTTCTGTGACATCAAGGTCTTCTGTAGCTGCTTCAAATTCTAAACGACTCATGTATAAAGCTTCTCTAAATTCAGCTTCATTTTGAAACCCTTGTTGTGCTAGGAATTGTTCAAACTCAGGACCGACTTCATTTTTAAAGTCTTCAATTTCTTCATCAAGCTCTTCTTCTGAAATATCATACTGAGATTCTAAAATCATACGCGTTGTCATTTCGCGTAGGACAGTTTCACCGTGACGCTCTTTCAATTCTTGATAAAGCTCATCCTGCGTAATATTACCTGCTTCAGATTCCATAACAAGCTCATCCCCACCAGATTGAGTAACATCGCCTGATTCAGCATCTGTAGCAGACTCGTCCTCATTCGAACTACAAGCAGCTAATATGAGCAAAGTAGTTGTCAACATAATTAATAAGTATTTTTTCATCTGTTATCCCCCTATTGTGATGTAATCATACATTTTTAAATATATCACAATTTTCTTGAAGATACACGAATCAAATTGATAGGTGCCTAAACAAACGTAAGAAATGACACATAGTATAACGTAGATAATGACTGGGAGGTGAATCAAGTGGGCTACGGTAGAGGACATCATGGTGGAGGCTTCTCCTTAATTGTTGTGTTGTTTATTCTGTTAATTATTGTTGGAGCATCTTGGTGGTGCTAGAAATGAATTAGGACGTCACTTAAAAAAAGGTTGATCCTTAATATAGGATCAACCTTTTTGTTTTAATATAGATAATTCACTTCATAATACGATGAAATGAGTAATACTAACATGGAAATATTTATAGTCCGATAAACTTTACTGCTTTTCTCAGTTGACATTTCTGATTTTGTACAGAACTTTTTTGCCATAGAGTTAAATGAATAAAAGATAAAAATTGCAAATGGAACATAAAAAAGTAACAATGTTTCCCCTCCTAAAATTCCTTTACATTATAACATGATTAAGGAGACTGTACTAATATATCATAATTGTTCTTTGATTTTTCTACAATACATTTTTTTGGTGCTTTAATAAAGAACGATAAAATCAGCCAATCCGTTAATGAAATTCCAATATGAATAGATGCAAAAACGATTAAGATCGGGTAAAATGTCGGAAACGCAAGTGCACCAACTAATAAAGGTAATGTAATCACTAATGTTGGTGCTAAGATCATAATGATAGATGTGCGTTTAGACAAACTTGACCTTACGTTTAGTTTCAATAAAGGAATATATTTATACTTAAAGTACCATTTTAACTTAAATTCTTTTCTTGTAAAAGCAATTGGAAACGCATGTGCTAATTTATGCAAAATTGGTAAAATCAAAAGCCCTAGTAACACTTGCCAAAAAACTGGGTCATGTAATAGAACATTTTGGTGTAAAATTGAAAATGGTATAAATAAAACAATAAATGAAATAATGCCAAGAAAGATTGATAGGATCAAAAGTCGATTTTGACCGAATTCTTTTGAAATGTTAACTGTTTTCCAGCAAGTCATACTAGGGCCTCCTTTTTTAGTCTGATCAGCGTCATTTACTATTAATTATGTTATTACAGAAGTGATAATACGCCTTACAGAGAAAAAATTCAACCCTTTTCTCAAAAAAACTCCTTAATCGTCAATATTCCTCACGAATGCTAGCAATAGAACGGTCTAAAATCTCCAAGTAATCTTCACCATAGATCTCTTTAACAATTGCTTCTAGGTCTTGAAATTCAGGAAACCGTCCGTACAGATCCTTTAAAGGCAAAGAAGCTTGCATGACTGTATTTTTATCGGTTCCTTTAGCATGGGCTTGCATGGTATCTTCAAATAATCGCTTACCTTTCTCAGTTAATTCGACATACGTATTGCGTTTGTCTTCTTCGCGTTTTGAGAAAGTCAGTAACTCACGCTCCTCTAGTTTTTTCGAGAAGTTGAATGCTGTAGATACGTGCATGATGCCGAACTTAGAAATCTCTGATACGCTCGCACCATTTAAGTGATAGCAGATCCATAAAATATGATGTTCGTTCAAGTTGAGATCAAATGGTTTGACCCATTTTTGCCAATCTTTTTCAATTTGTTTCCAAATGGCTTTAGATAATTGCGCCATTTTGTGTGAATATAGAATGGCTTCCTGTAGTGAATACGATTCTTTACTCACATCAACGACTCCTTTTTTTGTAATTTTTTGATAATTTGTGAGCTAGTTTACCTTAAAATATAAGCTCTCTTCATGATTTTTAAATTATTGTACTCATATTTTAACATAGTATAAAAGAAAGAGTTGCAGGAATAAAATAAATTCTCCTACAACTCTTAACGGATTAAAAATCATTATTATTAATATCATTAAATACATCTTCTAAGGCATCATGAAACCTGATCGCTTCTTTTAGTTTAGCACTAGTTTGTTGATCACTATGAAGTTCATCACTTTTTATATTTTCTTCTATTTGTTTAAGGCTTGACTTTTGTCGGTCAATGGCATCTAGCCAACGATTAACGTAAGCTTTCATAAACTGACCAAATAAATCTTTCTCCGCTTGATAAAGGTCCTTTCTTGCACCCTTTTTCCACACCCGTTCCACTAGGTTGTAATCTAGTAATGTTCGAATAGAATTACTCATTGCTGTTTTACTTTTTCCTAGTGAATTTTTCATATCATCCAATGTCATCGGTTCATCACTTAAATAGAGGATAACAAACAGTTGGGATTCTGTTGTGTTTAATGAAAACATCTCCAATGTCTTAGAGAACTCACTAATCATATTATGATGAAAGTGATCTAATGCTTCTTCGCTTTGTCTCGTCTGCATAAATGAACCTCCTTAGGCGTCTATAATCAATCTACACTAGTTGATTTCAAAAGGAAAATCTGATTTTCGAGAGTATTTCGGAGTATAATTGAGAAATTGATAACATTTTGTCTAATAAGTTTGTTCAGTTTAAACTTTACGGAATATATGAAACTATGTCGCTCTATTTGTTGTTTGAATATTCCTTACAAAACTACTATAGTTATAAAAGTGATTGTTACAAAGTGATTACAATTAAGTTCTTAGATTTAAAGTGATTGAGGAAAGAGGTGTAAACCAGTGCCTATTAAAGTCGAAAACTTATCGAAGATTTTCGGTAAAAAAACAAAAGAGGCAACTAAATTATTAGATGAAGGTTATTCGAAAGAAGAGGTACTAGAGAAAACGGGTTGTACAGTTGGGGTTAACCGTGCAACGTTTGAAGTAGAGGAAGGCGAAGTATTTGTTATTATGGGGCTTTCTGGAAGTGGTAAGTCAACTTTAGTACGCCTATTAAATCGTTTAATCGAACCAACAGAAGGTAGCGTTGAAATCGACGGACAAAACTTAGCTACTATGAATAAGGAAGATTTACGTGAAATTCGCCGTACAAAAATGAGTATGGTGTTCCAAAAGTTTGCATTATTCCCATTTAGAACAGTATTAGAAAATGCAGAGTTCGGTTTAGAAGTACAGGGAATTGAAAAAGAGGAAAGATCAGATAAAGCAAAAGAAGCTTTAGAGTTAGTTGGTTTAGGTGGTTATATTAACCAGTATCCTAACCAATTATCTGGTGGTATGCAACAACGTGTTGGTTTAGCTCGTGCATTGACTAATAACCCGGAAGTTCTATTAATGGACGAGGCGTTCTCTGCATTAGACCCACTAATTCGTAAAGATATGCAAGATGAATTACTAGATTTACAAGAATCAATGAAGAAAACAATCATCTTCATTACACACGATTTAGATGAAGCATTACGTATTGGTGATCGTATCGCGTTAATGAAAGACGGTTCTATTGTACAAGTCGGTTCACCAGAAGAAATCTTAATCAACCCAGCGAATGATTATGTTGAGAAGTTCGTTGAAGATGTTGACCGTTCTAAAGTCTTAACTGCTGATAAAATTATGAAGCGTCCAGAGACGGTTGACTTTGATAAGCATGGACCACGTGTAGCATTAGAGAGAATGCGTGAACAAGGACTGTCTTCAATCTTTGTAACGGACCGTTCGCGTAATCTAAAAGGTTATGTAACAGCAGAGGATGCTAGACAAGCACGTGAGAAAGGGATTGGTCAGTTAAGTAAAATTATTAAGACTGAAATTCCTACAGTTGATTTAGATACTAGTATTCAAGATATTTTCAATATTATTCATGACTCTCCAATTCCAGTTGCTGTTACAGAAGACGGAAAACTACGAGGCGTGATCGTTAGAGGAGCAGTGATTGCAGCATTAGCTGATGGAAATGAGGTGAACGAAGATGGCGCTTGATCGTATACCGAATATACCAGTTGCTGATGGGATTGACTGGTTTGTAGATCGAATTACTGAATGGTTTAGTTTTGTTTTTGAACCAATTAAATTAGTGCTTGGTTGGTTACTAGATACTTCTTCTGAATATCTAGCTGTAGTACCACCAATCATTATCATTTTATTAGTTGCGATTTTAGCATTTTTCTTAAGTGGTAAGAAATTTGGATTAGCAGCGTTCACAATTATTGGTCTTATCTTTGTTCAAAACCAAGGATTGTGGGATGAGTTAGTATTTACATTTACCCTTGTGTTTTATGCCAGTTTAATTTCTGTTTTAGTTGGTATTCCGGTGGGTATATTAATGTCTAAGAGCAGAATAGCTGAAAAAATTATTACACCCGTGTTAGACTTTATGCAGACAATGCCTGCTTTCGTTTATTTAATTCCAGCCGTTGCATTCTTTGGTATTGGAATGGTTCCAGGTGTATTTGCATCATTTATTTTCGCAACACCACCTGTAGTTAGATTTACGAACTTAGGTATTCGCCAAGTTTCTACAGAATTAGTTGAAGCATCAGATGCATTCGGTGCAACAGGTAATCAGAAGTTATTTAAAGTGGAGCTTCCAATGGCGAAACGTACAATTATGGCAGGTGTTAACCAAACAGTTATGTTATCACTATCAATGGTTGTCATTGCATCTATGATCGGTGCACCAGGCCTAGGTCGTGAAGTACTATCAGCTCTACAACGTGCTGATGCTGGACCAGGTTTCGTAGCTGGTTTTGGTATTGTAATCCTTGCGATTATTATTGATCGCTTTACGCAAAACTTGAATAAAGAAAAGCATTAATGATTAAAGGAACTCCTTCTCTCTCCTTTATTAGGAGGGGGAAGTTCCAATAAACACATAATGAAGTGAAGGGGAGTTGTTTAAACATGTTACAATTAACATGGAAACGTTTAGGTTTAATCGCAGTACTAGCACTAACACTAGTTATTGCTGCTTGTGGTACTGATGATGAAGATGGTGGTGAAGAGCCAGAAGGTACAGAAGGTGAAGAAACTGAAGAAACTGCAGAAGGTGACATCGAGCATGAAGGTGAGCTTGAGCTAGTATACGTTGAGTGGGATACTGAAGTAGCTTCTACTCACGTAATTGGTCATGTATTAGAAGATTTAGGTTATGATGTTACATTAACACCATTAGATAACGCTGTTATGTGGCAAGCTGTAGCTAACGATGAAGCTGATGGTATGGTAGCTGCTTGGTTACCAGGTACTCATGGTGAACAGTATGAAGAAAATCAAGATAATTTAGTTGAACTAGGTCCTAACTTTGAAGGTGCTGCAATTGGTATCGTAGTACCTGAATATATGGACGTTGATTCAATTGAGGAATTAGATCAGTATGCTGATGAACTAGGTGAATCAATTACTGGTATTGAGCCAGGTGCAGGTGTAGTTCAAGCTTCTGAGGACGCAGTTGAAACTTATGGTAACCTAGAAGGATGGAGCGTTGATACGTCTTCTTCTGGTGCAATGGCTACTGCTTTAGGTGAAGCTATTTCTAATGAAGAGCCAATCGCTGTAACGGGTTGGGACCCACATTGGAAGTTTGCTGAATACGACCTTAAGTATCTAGAAGACCCAGAAATGGTTTTTGGTGAAGCTGAGACAATCGAAACAATGGTACGTGAAGGTCTAGAAGAAGATTTACCAGGTGCTTATCAAGTACTAGATAACTTCTTCTGGGAAGAAGATGAATTCAACGGTGTAATGGCTGAGATTCAAGATGGTGTAGACCCTGAAGAAGCAGCAGCTAACTTTGTTGAAAATCATCCAGAATTAGTTGAAGAATGGACTAACGTTCAATAAGTCAAAGAATTTTTCTAAGGTAGAGGAGTCTTAACTAACATGAACTTTAAAAAAGTTATGTTGTTATTAGTCATCTCATCTGTACTCGTGCTCGCTGCATGTGGTGCAGATGATGATGCTACTAATGATGACGCTACTAATGATAAAGACATAAATTACAGTGAAGCAGTTGATTATACAATTATTGGTATTGAACCAGGTGCCGGAATTACAGTTACGACAGAAAGAGCAATTGATCAAGAAGAGGGTTATGAAAGCTTAGCAGGTTGGAACTTAGAACAGCCTTCAACAACAGCAATGGTTACTGAACTTGAAGCAGCTATTGCTGATGAAGAGCCGATCATTGTAACAGGCTGGAACCCGCACTGGAAGTTTGCTCAGTTTCCGGATTTGAAATACTTAGATGACCCTAAAGGCATTTATGGTGAAGCAGAAAATATCGAAACTTTAGCTCGTCAAGGCTTTGAGGAAGATAATCCAGAAGCTTTCAAATTAATCGAACAGTTCTATTGGGATGTTGAAGACATGGAAGATATCATGTATGAATCCAGTGAAACTGGTGAGGATATTGATGACGTAGCAAGACAGTGGGTAGAAGATAACCAAGATCAAGTATCTGAATGGATTGAAGGTGTAGAAGAAGGTAATGGTGAAGAAGTAGAAATTGTTTCAACACCATGGGATTCTGAGCGTGCTTCTTCTGGTGTTTTAGCGGCTGTTTTAGAAGAGCATGGCTTTGATGTCACCGTTACACCTGTAGATGTTGCAGTTGTTTTTGAATCTATCGCAAATGGTGATGGTGATGCAACTGTAGCAGCTTGGTTACCATTTACTCATGCTGATTTCTACGAAAGTGTAGAAGATGATGTCGTTCACTTAGGTGCCAACTTAGAAGGTGCTAAGATCGGACTAGTCGTACCTGAATATATGGGCATTGACTCCATTGAAGACCTGGAGCCAGCTGAATAACTGTAACTTTAAACCTATTAAGGGGGATGGTCCTCTTGATAGGTTTTTTTCTTTAAGTAAATCGCCTGATTAATTGATAATCAGGCGATTTTTACAATAATCAGGCGAAATTCGAAATAATCGGGCGAAATCTATAATAATCAGGCGAACGCCCAATTAATTAAGCGTTCGCCTGATTTTGTTTCACTTCACTTATCGAGTATAATTCTGTTCTTTAATCTTCTCTTCTAGTTCTTTGATACCTTCTTCAATTTGCAGTAAATGTTCTTGTAAGTTTTCTTGATGTGGCTCTACAGTTTCCTTCCAGCTTTCAACAGATGTCTTAATATCTTGAGAAAGGTCTTTAAGTAATGCTGCACCTTCTTTAGATGTCCTTGTTAATTGGTTTTTAAGGTCTAAGCCATTTTCTTTAATTTCCTGTGTAATATCACGTAAGCGTTCGCTTTGATCTTTCATGCGGCCTCGCATTTCTTCACCTGATGATGGTGTTGTAAGAAGTGATACAGATGCCCCGACAACGCCACCAACTAATACTCCTAAAAATAACGATTTACCATTTGGCATACTTCATAACCCCTTTCGTTACCCTACTGCTATTATAACTTGTTTTCCCGATAATGTTTAGTGCTAATCTTCTGTTAAAATAATTCTTGTGTTGTGTAAGGAGTAAGTGTGTTCCTTGCTAAACTTCCTGTGCAATCGTCTGAGCGATTTCTTGAAGCTTTTCTGGTGTGTAATCATCACCGTGAACTTCCCATTGTGATTTGAACCCGTCATTGTCATCAAAGCGCGGTATTAAATGCAAGTGAATATGGAAAACGCTTTGATCAGCGAATGATCCATTATTGTTTAGAATGTTCAATCCTTTAGGTTTGTATGCCGCTTTAATACCATTTGTGATCTTAGGTACTGCCTTAAATAACTGAGCAGCAGTGTCCTCATCTAGTTCAAACACATCCTGACAATGTTTCTTTGGAATGACTAATGTGTGTCCTTCTGTGACTTGGCTAATGTCTAAGAAAGCATAAACATGCTCATCCTCATACACTTTTGCTGATGGTATTTCACCGTCGATAATTTTACAAAAGATACATTCTGACATGATGATCCTCCTAATATTTACTTTTATAAGTATTGTAACGTAATAGAATGTCGAATGTAAGAATAAAAGGTCTAAGCTATTAAATCTTATGAAATTTTTGGTATGATAATAAGAGAGTGTAGAAAGAAAAGAGGGATAACATGAGTGAATTGTTAACGGTAAATGACCTCGTTGGTGGTTATACACAACAAAATGTCTTACACGGAATCTCTTTTGAAGTGAAAAAGGGTGAGGTCGTGGGCTTGATTGGTTTAAATGGTGCAGGTAAGAGTACAGCCATTAAACATATTATCGGCTTAATGAATCCAAAAACGGGTTCGATTAATATTAATGGAAGAAGTATCGTTGAAGATTTGGAAAGTTATCGACGTGAGTTTGCTTATATACCTGAGATGCCGATGCTTTATGAAGAATTAACATTAGATGAGCATTTAAGGTTAACAGCGATGGCTTACGGAATTGATGAAGAAACGTATAACAAAAGAACAGACTTCTTATTAAAAGAGTTTCATTTAGACAAGAAGCGCAAATGGTTTCCTGTTCATTTCTCTAAAGGGATGAGACAAAAGGTGATGATTATGTGTGCCTTTTTGGTTAAGCCTTCTTTATATATCGTCGATGAGCCGTTTGTTGGCTTAGATCCTCTTGGAATTCAATCGTATTTAGATACGATGAATGACATGAAAGAACAGGGTGCAGGAGTCTTGATGTCGACACATATCTTAGCAACCGCTGAGAAATATTGTGATCGTTTTGTCATTATTCATCATGGTGAAATTCGTGCTTACGGGACATTAGATCATCTAAGAAGCGAATTCAAAATGCCAAATGCAAGCTTAGATGATATTTATGTACAATTAACAAAGGACGATGCTTAAGATGGATACAAATCAATTATGGAAAGAACGTTTAAATCATCATTTAAAAATGGTTAGTCGTTACATGCGATTAATCTTTAACGATCATTTAGCTTTTGCGCTTATTTTCTTTGTGGCAGCCTTTGCGTTTTTTTATCAGCAATGGTTAGAAACGGTACCAAGTACATTTCCTGCTGAGTGGTTAATGGCGATTTCAATAGGCCTTTTACTTACGTATAGCCCTGTTCGTACGTTTTTTAAAGAAGCGGATACGGTGTTTTTGCTTAGTGTGGAAAACCGTTTAATGCCTTATATTAAGAAATCGATCATCTATAGCTTTGTCATGCAAAGCTATTGGATTGCGATATTTTTATTCGCGCTATCGCCTTTATATTTTACAGTTAATGAGGAAGTTAGCGCAGGTTATTTGTTTTTCATCTTAATATTTGCATTAGTTGTAAAGGTAAGTAATTTAATTGCGACTTGGTTTATTCAAAAGTCACGTGATCAAAGATTGCACTATCTAGACATTGTTGTTCGTTTAATTATTAACGTATTTATGGTCTTCTTTTTAGCAATTGGTCAGCCATATTATTCTTTCATTGCTCTTTTGTTACTGGTTGGGGTGATGTTCTTGAACTATCATAATGTTTATAAGAAGTTTAGTTTGCCATGGGATGACCTTATTGAAAAGGAAGAGGCCAGGTTACAATTCTTTTACCGGATTGCGAATATGTCAACAGATGTCCCTGATCTAAAACGAAAGCCGAAAAAACGCCATGGGTTAGTCCGCTTAGTGACGAAAAGAATGCCAATTAAACAAAATCAAACGTTCATTTATTTATATAGCATTACATTTATTCGTAGTGGTGATTATTTAGGGATGTATTTGAGATTAATGTTGTTAGCGGTTTTCTTTGCGTTTTGGATTCCAGCGTTCTGGGGTAAAATGGTCTTCGCATTACTGTTTCTATTTTTGACTGGTTTTCAGTTTATTACGATCTATAATCATCATCGTTCAATCGATTGGCTAAAACTATACCCAATTCCTCATGCCTTACGCACAAAAGCAGTGCATCAACTAATTTTAGTGTTAATGTTAATGAAGATTGTCGTAATGTCTATTGTGTTCTTCATTGCAACGGATTTAATGGGAGCATTAATATATGGTGGTTTAGCCATTTCATTCACTGTGTTGTTTGAAGCGTTTTATGTTAAAGGGCGCATTCGTAAATTAGGAACTTAAAAATAGGGTTAATGAAAAAGGTTATGCTATTGAGTAACTTCTTAGCATGGCTTTTTTTTATAATTTTTACTTTTGTCTGATAAAGCGTTCGTACGCTGATGTTCACAAACGGAAAAATTAGTGTTAAAATCATCACGGTTTACAGATAGAGACAGAAAGGTTCGATCAACGATGGTAGGACAGAAAAGGAAGACACATTTAACGAGAATTGAACAAATACTTTATATTATTGTTGGATCAGCCATTGTTGCTGTTGCATTTAACGCATTTTTATTACCGAATTACGTCGCAGCAGGTGGCGTAAGTGGAATTAGTACAATATTAGAGGGGTTATTTGGATTAGAGCCAGCGTATGTCATTTGGGGAATTAATATACCATTACTATTTTTAGCTTATTATTTACTAGGAAAAGGTTCGGCATTCCGCTCATTCGCAGGCTCCCTTCTATTACCGTTTTTCGTTTATTTAACAAGGCATATTGAACCGTTTGTACAAGATGCTTTGTTAGCTGCCATATTTGGTGGTTTAGGTGTTGGCGTTGGTTTAGGGATTGTCTTTTTAGGAGATGCTTCAACTGGTGGTACGGCGTTAGTAGCGCAGTTAATTCATAAATTCTCTAATCTATCTTTAGGTTCTAGTATTGCGGTAGTTGATGGGATGATTGTCTTAGCGGCGATTATTGTCTTTGATATTGAGTTAGGTTTGTATGCTTTAATGGGTGTTTATATGACGAGTAAGTCAATTGATTTAGTTCAAACAGGCTTTAATAAAACAAAAACAACGCTGATTATTTCGAATGAATATTTAGATGTACAAGAAGCGATTTACACAAAAATCGACCGAGGTGTAACAAGGCTTTCAGCTCAAGGTGGTTTTACAGATGTTGAGCGTCCAGTACTGATGTGCGTGGTTAATTCTTCTGAGGTCGGAGCACTTAAGCGAACAGTAAAAGAGGTTGACCCAGAAGCATTTGTCATTGTTACAGAGTCAGCAGAAGTGTTAGGTAAAGGATTTTATGAACCTGCTTAATAATAGGAGGTATTAACAAATGAGTAAAGCAATTCATACGTTTCTAATGTTTCAAGGTAATGCAGAGGAAGCGATGGACTTTTATTCAGAAACATTTCAAGACGTAGAGATTGTAGAGAAGCATAAACATGAAATTCCTGAAATGGGTGAAGCGTTGCAAGCCAAAATGGTGATTAAAGGCGAGGAGTACATGGTTTTTGATAGTCCGATCCCACATGATTTTGATTTCACACCGTCCATTTCATTATATGTTCATTGTCAATCTGAAGAGGAGATTGATGAGTTATATGCGAAATTATCAGATCGCGCCCAGGTGTTAATGCCGATTGGTGAATATCCTTTTAGTTCAAAATTTGCATGGGTACAAGATCGATTTGGCGTTTCGTGGCAATTAGATCTAGGTCAAGAATAGGTTCGTTAAAAGTAAAAAACTGTCCCAATTAGAGGTTTCTTAACCCTTTGGGACAGTTTTTTTATTTAACTATTGTTTTCTTGATATTTTTTATACCCGTGAAGTAAAGCTTTGGCAGCTGTAGGTAATGCACGCTCATCGAAATCAAATTTAGGGTGATGGTGAGGGTAAGCGTGACCTTCAATTTGTGCGCCGGTGAAGAAGAAGGCACCTGGGCGCTCTTCTAGATAATAAGCAAAATCTTCACCGCCCATAATCGGATCGACTTCTTCTGATCCAGTTACACCTGGTATTTCATCAGCACTATTAAGGTAATATTCCGTTTCAACCTCGTGGTTAACGACTGGTGGGTAACCTTTAATATACTCTAACTCGTACTCAGCATCGTAGCTAATGGCAATCCCTTTTAATATTTTATGCATCTCATCAATGATTTTTCCTTGAACTTCTTTATCAAGAATTCGAACTGTACCTGTTAAAGAAGTCGTGTCTGGAATAACGTTAAAAGCATTTCCGCCTTCCATTTTACCAATGGATAAAACAGCGGGTTGTAAAGGATTAATCCGACGACTGACAACTTGTTGTAATTCCACAATGGCTTGACCTGCCATCACAACTGGATCTTTCGTTTGGTGTGGCATTGCACCGTGACCGCCTTTTCCTTTGAACGTAACTGTGAAGCGGTCCGCGCCAGCCATGAAAGCTCCTTTAGCGGTTTCAATTTTATTTAACGCCGTATTTGACCATAGGTGTGTGCCAAATACAGCATCAACCCCTTCTAATGCGCCTTCATCAATCATTGGCTTAGCACCACCAGGGGCATATTCCTCAGCAGGTTGATGTAAGAAGACGAGCGTTCCAGGTAATTCATCTTTAAATTCTAGTGCTGCTTCAGCTACAGCTAATAGCGATGCAGTGTGTCCATCATGTCCGCAAGCATGCATCACACCATCTACTTTTGATTTATAAGGGACATCATTTTCCTCTTGAATCGGTAAGGCGTCAAAGTCAGCGCGTAATGCAACTGTCCTCCCCGGTTTTCCACCTTCAATTGTTGCGACAATCCCGTAACCACCGATATTACTTTTATATGGAATGGCTAATTCATCATAACGACTTGCAATATACTTCGCCGTTTCCTTCTCTTCAAACGAAAGCTCAGGGTGTTGGTGTAGGTAGCGTCGGTCTTCTACCATACGATCATAAAGTTGATCGACTTTTTCATAAAGCTGTTCCCACATCTTCTAAAATCTCCCTTCTAGTTAAAAAGTTAATATTATTATAACAGAATTTTCGAGTAACGTATTAAATAAAATAAATTATGCTAACAGGCTTATATTTGGCACGCTGAACATAAAGGAGGTCTGAGATAGATATATAAGTAGTTCGGTTTTGAGGTAGAAAAAACAAATTAACAGACATTTTTTAAGTCCAATTCGCAAATGAATTGGACTTTTAATTTTCCTTTATATATCAATGTTTGTATCAAATTAGTATAGAAATTAGCACTAAACTTAGGACACTAATTAGAAGATGGACAATGGCTATTGTTCAGTGGTTAAAACATATGTTAAATTTGGCGTTAATTCACTTGCTAAAAACAGTTATAATATAGATATAGTGACATTATTGATCTTAGATAAAATTTGTCTATATTCGATTGAGTGTTAAAATTTAATTAAATATGAAAAAATCATTTAAATATAAAGATATTAAAGTTTTATAGGAGGTTATTATGGTTTTAAAATATAAATGTATAATCTTAGACCACGATGATACAGCAGTAAAAAGCACACCAGATATACACTATCCATCATTTGTGGAGGCTCTTACAGACTTGCGACCACATGATAAATCTATTACCTTTGAAGATTTTGTTAGATATTGTTTCAATCCAGGATTTTCTTCTTTATGTAAAGACATCATTAAATTCACCGAGGAAGAACAAAGACATCAGCAAGTGGTATGGAAAAAATATACCGAATCAACTGTACCAGACTTCTATGAACTGTTTGTAGAGACTATTCAAGAATTTAAAAAACAAGGTGGAATTGTGACGGTTGTTTCTCATTCTGAGAGGAATCGAATTGAAAGAGATTATTCTATTCATTGTGGATTTGTGCCAGACGCAATCTTTGGATGGGAACTTCCAGAACATCAAAGAAAACCACACCCATATCCAATTAAGGAAATTTTAAAACGCTTTAATCTTCAAGAAACTGAAGCACTAATGTTGGATGACCTAAAACCTGGATTGGAGATGGCGAGAAGTTGTAATGTAGATTTTGCCGCTGCTGGATGGTCTCACAGTATTCCCGAAATCAAGGAAAAGATGAAATTGGAATCTAAATATTACTTTGAAACAGTAGAACAATTTAATCAACTTATATTGTGTAAATAACAAAACGCTTGGGGAAAACCCAAGCGTTTTTTATGTGCTAATTCACTTGTTAATTTTATTAACGGAATTAGTGTGAATTGATGTGTTAATTCGGTGTAGAATTTAAGTTTTCTACTCCAAAACTGAACTACTTAGAGACAGATAGGGGGTGTTAATTTTTGGTGTTACATGACAGGTTATCCGAACGGACTCGTTATATCGGCGCAACACTCAAGCCATTTTGTTGTAAGGGATCGAAATGTAAAAAAAGTCCGAACGCGTTCATTTGTGATGACTCGTTCGGACTTTCTATTATTACAGCTTTAAACTTGCTCTCCTGTCTTTTCTTAGATGAATTATTGAAAATTAGAGTCTTGTAGCATTCGTTCGATTTCTTCTTTATGATGTGTTTCATCAGCAATCAAATCTTCTAGCTTGACAGCAAGTTCAGTATAGCCGAGTTCTTCTGCTTGCTGTTTACGTTGTTCGTAACGTTCAATTGTGCTCGTTTCAGCACTTAAAGCTGCCTCTAACATTTCTTTAACACCTGTTGGCTGGCTTACAGGAGCAGCTTGGGTTGTTGGTGTACCTCCTAATGTTTTGATCTTTTCTGATAAATAAAGTGCATGTGAAGTTTCATCTTTTATTTCGCCTTTGAAAAATGGTTTTAAAACAGGGCGATAAAGGCCTGAGACAACAGCTGCGTTGTACGTATACATAATAATGGCGCCATACTCGTGAGCTAAGTCTTCATTTAAACCGTCAATTAGTTTTTGAAGTTTTGGTTCCATATTGATCACTCCTATTAGAATGTTTGTTAATAAACTATACCCATTATAATTTTCACTAAAACAAATGAAGTTATTCCTCAGTCTAGAGTCTTAGTATTAAACAATCTAAAGTATGTTACAAGAATGTAAAAATGTCTGTATAATAGAGATAAATTAACGAGGTTGATAGTCTTAAATGTTGGTATATAAAGGTGTGATCATGTGTTTAAGTTTTTCAAATGGTTGTTCGCAGTTGGGTTAATTTTGTTCGGTGTGACATTAATCTTGCAAAATCTACAAATTATTACCCTGGAAATATCGGATATAATTTGGGACTCTTGGCCGATTATATTTGTCGTATTAGGTTTCTGGTGGTTTGTTAATTATTTTCGAACAGTGCCAGGGGGTAGTTGGTTTTGGGGAATATTTTTCTTTGTATTTGGTTCATTACTTTGGGCGGGTAATTTTGAATTAATCGATTATTCATTTTTAGATGTATGGAGATTGTGGCCTCTGATCTTAGTTTATATTGGGGCAAATTTACTAACAGGTAAAAAGACAATGACTGTTCAAGTATATTCAGATAGGGACCATGGAGGGAATAACCATCGTACGAAAGTCGTTGATAAATTTGAAGATCACTTTAATGATTCTTTTGATGAAGAAGAGTTTGATGAGGCTGAGTTTGAGTTTCGAAAAGAGGATGAAAAATCTACAGGAAAACGGTTTGGAAAGTATGATCATTACTTTAATAATAGTAAAAGCTTTGTGACAGAGCTAAATATGTCAAAAAACAATTGGTCAGTTGAACCGCTTGATGTTCGGTCAGGAATTATTGACGCTTATATTGATTTTTCAAAAGCTTATATACCAGAGAAAGAAACTAAAGTAATGTTACGTGGTTACATTGGCGATGTTGTCATAAAAGTACCAGAGCATGTAGCTGTTAAAATTGATGGACGGGTTAGTATTGGTGAAGTGTCAATTTTTAATGAAGAACGATCTGGTATCCACAATAGATTAAGTTATGAATCTGCGGACTATAAACAAGCTAGTAGACGGTTGGATATACATGCTAGCTATCAGATTGGCGAAGTGAAAGTCTTATCGGTTTAGGGTGGTTATATATGGTAAAACGGCTACAAGGCATTCGTTATCAGTTTATGAGAGCACATATGCAAGTTATTTATTTTTCTTTGTTAATGATTACGTTAGTTTTATTCTTTACCTATTCCGTTATTCAACCTGGATGGCTTACTATAGAATCGATCTTTCTAGCACTTGTTACAATGGCGATCATAATGACTCCAGTTGGTTTATATGTCATGTTTAGAAAAGGTGGAGAATTAAAGGGGCGTCTTCATAGCTTTTCTCTATATATTTCAACGTTGTCTGAAGGTAAATATGGAGCAAAGCTAGTCATGAGGGATTCTCAAGATGAGTTTGATACGTTAGGTGATGAATTAAATGATTTAGGTAGTAAGTTAAGAGGACAAGTGAAGTCATTAGAACGCTTAGCAGAAGAGAAGTCAGAGTATGCCAAACAAGCTCATGTTGCAGCAACTGTTGAAGAGCGTCAACGTTTAGCAAGAGATCTTCATGATGCAGTTAGTCAGCAATTATTTGCTTTATCGATGATGTCACAGGCGACAGCTAAGATTATAGATGAAAAACCAGATCAAGCGAAGGAACATATTGAAGAAATTTCACAAATGGCGATCCAAGCACAAAATGAAATGAGGGCTTTGCTGTTACATTTGCGACCGGTTCATTTATCAGGTGAATCTCTTCAAGAAGGAATTACGCGTTTAATTGAAGAATTAAAACAAAGGTGTCACGTCGACTTTCTTGTTGAAGTCGAACCTCTCCTTGAACTATCACAGTCTAAAGAAGAGCATATATTCCGAATGGTGCAAGAAGCGTTATCGAATACATTACGCCATGCGAATGCTTCGAATATAGAATTACGTATTCAAGAGAAGGATCGAATCTATATTTATATAAGTGATGATGGTGATGGTTTTGACATTGAACAACAGATGAATGCAAAGGCCTCTTATGGATTGAATTCAATGAAAGAACGGTGTGAAGAAGTTGGTGGTACATTCAAGATTAAGTCAAAGCAAGGCGAGGGGACTTATATCGATATTCGTATACCAAAGTAAAGGGGAAGAAACTAATGGATCCAATTAAGTTAGTGATAGTGGATGATCATGATGTTGTTCGAAAAGGAATTAAGACCTATTTAATGACTGAAGAGGAAATTGACGTTGTCGGGGAAGCATCGAGTGGTCATGAAGGGGCAGAATTAGTTTTAAAGGAAAAACCAGATGTTGTATTAATGGATTTAATTATGGAAAATGGTACAGGTATTGAGGCAACAGCTCAAATTATGGACCACTTACCTGATTGTAAGGTCATTATTTTAACGAGTTTTTATGATGATGAGAAGGTGTTTCCTGCCTTAGAAGCTGGTGCGTTTAGTTATATGCTAAAAACGGCATCAGCAAAAGAAATAGCTGATGCCGTTAAGAAAGCAGCTAAAGGTGAAAATGTCATTGAATCGAAAGTCGCTGGGAAGATGATGACTAGAATGCGCTCACCTGAACGTTTATTACATGAAGATTTAACTGACCGTGAATTCGAAGTGCTTATTTGTATAGGTAATGGCTTAACAAATGCTGAGATTAGTGAAAAATTATTTATCGGAATTAAAACAGTCAAAACACATGTCAGTCATATCTTGCATAAACTTGAAGTGCAAGACCGTACTCAAGCAGCGGTGTATGCACATCAAAAAGGGCTAATGAAATAGCATATTCTCAATTAGTTAACGCTAATTAAATGTGGCGGAGCGCACATTTGATTAGCGTTTTTTTTAGTTGAGATGAAGTGGACTAATCGGGCGAAATTATCAATAATCAGGCGATTCTCCTGATTTTCAGGCGAAATTTTCAATGATTAGGTGAAATCCTCGATAATCAGGCGAACGTTCAATTAATTGGGCGTTCGCCTAATTTCTTCAAGCTTGTCGCTTGTAAATAAATGTTTTGTCGAAAAAAGTAGACTATAATATAATGTAGGGTGGTTTAAAGTGAAATTTTGATTGAGGTGGCATTATGGCCGTTAGAACATATATGAAAAACACACTAGGGAAATGGCGTTGGGCTGTTTACAGTGTTGCTATATTAATTTTGTTAAGTTTATTAGGATTTATGTTTATTTTGTTAGGTGGACGCTTTGTTGTCGATGAACAACACTTTGTCTTCTCTGAATCGACTGTACTTCAAACTGAAGAAGGAGAAGAAGTGGTCAAGCTGTACGATGAAAACCGTACTTACGTGCCACTTGATACCGTTCCAGAACATGTTGTTGATGCGTTCTTAGCAATTGAGGATCATAGATTTTACGATCATAGTGGTGTTGACTTTTGGGCTGTTGGACGAGCGGTATATCGTGATATAACGACGTTTAGCAAAGCTGAAGGAGCCAGTACCATTACACAACAGCTTGTAAAAAATGTTTCATTAACGAATGATCAAACGTGGCTTCGTAAAACGAAAGAAGTGATGGGTGCGATTTATTTAGAAAGACAGCGCTCAAAGGATGAAATATTAGAATACTATTTAAATGAAATATACTTTGGAAATGGGATCTATGGTGTAGAAGAAGCAGCCCAAACATTCTTCTCTAAGCCTATTTCAGATTTATCAATTTCTGAAGGTGCCTTATTAGCCGCAATGCCAAGAGCACCAAACTATTATTCACCATTAAATGATGAAGAGCGGGCATTAGAGCGACGTAACCTAGTATTGGAGCGAATGTATCAAATTGGGATGATCGATGCAGAAACAGCCCGACATGAACAAGGCAAAACACTAGGTTTAGAACTTGGTGAAACCAATGAAAGCGCATGGTTAAGTAGTTATGTCGATTTAGTGTTAGATGAATTAGAAGAAGATTATCATCTATCACGTGATGAGGTTTATACAGGTGGTTATCGTATTACAGTTGGTCTAGATCCTAAAGCACAGGAAACCGCTTATAAACGAATGCAACAAGATGAATACTACCAAGGTTCACAAGAAGGTGTTGAAGGGGCGACAGTGATTTTAGATCAAGAAACGGGTGTCGTGCGTGCGGCTATTGGTGGCCGTGAGCATAATCGCGGTGATTTAAACCGAGTCAATGTAAAAAGGCAGCCAGGCTCTACATTCAAACCATTAGTTGTCTATGGTCCAGCACTAGAAGAGAGTTTATATCATCCATATACGTTGCTAATAGATGAGCCATTAGATTTTGGGGATTATAGTCCGAGAAACTTTGATGATTCCTATGATGGTGAGATCACGATGTATGATGCTTTAAAGGATTCTAAAAACGTACCTGCTGTTGGATTACTTGATGAAATGGGTGTTGATGATAGCTTAGAATATGTCCGAGATTTAGGATTTGAATTGGATGAAAATGGCCTTTCAGTTGCTTTAGGTGGTTTAGAAGAAGGGATCTCACCGTTACACATGGCAGCATTATATCGTACTTTTGAACAAGGTGGGGAGTATATTGAGCCTTATACAATCATTGCAGTCGAAAACCGGAATGAAGAAGTATTAGACGCACCAACTCCAGAAGTTGAACGGTTATTCTCAGCCCAAACATCGTGGTATTTAACACGTATGCTTCAAGGTGTTGTAACAGATGGAACTGCTGATAGTATGCAATATACGAAAGATTTCGCAGGAAAAACGGGTTCAACTCAACACCCACACCATGATGGTGGTGTAAGAGATGCATGGTTTATTGGTTTTAATTCTGATTATACTATTGCATCTTGGATTGGTTATGATGTGAGTGATGAAGAACATTATTTAACCGCGGGTAGTCATTTAGCGACTGCGTTAGTTGATTCTATGATAACCGAACTTGATGAAGTGAAAGACTTTCAAACAAGTTTTGTCGTACCAGATGGTGTTGATGATTTAGAACCACCAATTAGATTACCAGAAATTATGGACTTAACCGCTAATGTGTCATTAGGCTTTTTAGATGGGTTATATGTCGATTTAAATTGGTCAGATGAAACGGATGGACGGATTAATTATGATGTTTATCGTGAATTAGGTGGAGAAGTCGAAAAGTTAGGCACTGTAACAGGTGAAACGAGCTATCGTGTAAGGCAAGTGCAAATGCTCGATAATCCGTCATATTACGTAATTCCAATCAATCCGCTAAATAATGAAGAAGGTGAAGAGTCAAATCGGGATTCAGCATTTTAATTATTAAATTAAAAATTGTATAAACAAAGAATTAGTCAAATTAATGACATTTCAAGTCTATTACTATACAGTTACATTATTTTGTTTTATATTGAAATCAGATGGCAAGATGAAAGGTGAGAACTCTATGACACAATTCAATGACACGATTTTAAGAGCTTATCGTGGAGAGAAGACAGATTACACACCACTTTGGTTTATGCGTCAAGCTGGCCGCTCTCAGCCTGAGTACAACAAGCTAAAGGAAAAGTATTCATTATTTGAAATCACACATCAACCAGAACTATGCGCATACGTGACTGAGCTTCCGGTTGTGAACTATCAAACAGATGCTGCTATTCTTTATAAAGACATCATGTCTCCACTACCGGCAATGGGGGTTGATGTTGAAATCAAAGCAGGTGTTGGCCCTGTTATTTATAACCCGATTAAAACGAAGGCAGACGTTGAAAAACTAAAGGAATTAAACCCAGAAGATGACGTGCCTTATGTATTAGACACGATCAAGATTTTAACAGAAGAGAAGTTAAATGTTCCGCTGATCGGCTTTAGTGGTGCACCTTTTACATTAGCAAGCTATATGATTGAAGGTGGGCCATCAAAACAATACAATAAAACTAAAGCAATGATGTATGGCGACTCAAAGACTTGGTTTGCGTTAATGGATAAGTTAGGTGATATGATCATCACCTATACAAAAGCGCAGATTGCATCAGGTGCAAAAGCCATTCAAATTTTTGACTCTTGGGTAGGAGCTGTTAGTGCAGCTGATTATCGTATTTTCATTAAACCGGTGATGGAGAAGATTTTTAATGCACTAAAAGAAGAAGATGTTCCAACGATTCTATTTGGAATTGGGGCAAATCATTTATTATTAGAGTTTAATGTTTTACCTGTTTCAACAGTAGGGTTAGATTGGCGTACATCCGTTTCTCAAGCTAGAGAAATGGGGATTACAAGCTCCTTACAGGGTAACTTAGACCCAGCGATTTTACTAGCTGATTGGGATGTAATTGAAAAACGTACAAAAGAAATACTTGACCAAGGAAAAGATGAAGAAGGTTATATCTTTAACCTAGGACACGGCGTATTCCCAGATATTGAACCAGATACGCTGAAGCGCTTAGCGGCGTTAGTCCACGACTACACTTCGAAGTAAGAGGAGTTGAAGAAACAATGGCACAGAAAAAAGTAGGATTACTTGTTATGGCGTATGGAACGCCTTACAAGGAAGAAGATTTAGAACGTTATTATACACATATTCGTAAGGGAAATCGCCCAACAGATGAAATGATTGAAGATTTACGTAGCCGTTATGAAGAAATCGGCGGTATTTCACCATTAGCACGCATTACACGTGAACAAGGTGAGACATTAGAAGCGAAATTAAATGAAGACCAAGATGAAGTAGAGTTCAAATTATACTTAGGATTAAAACATATTGACCCATTTATAGAAGAGGCTGTTGAACAAATGGCAAAAGACGGAATCACTGAAGCAGTGAGTATTGTACTAGCGCCACATTATTCAACATTCAGCATTAAATCTTATAACGGCCGTGCCCAAGAAGAAGCAAAAAAGCATGGTGTTGAGCTTAAGTCTGTTGTCGATTGGTATGACGAGCCAGGTTACATTGAGTACTGGGTTGAACAAGTGAATAAAGTTTATGGTCAAATGACGGAAGTAGAGCGTAACAATGCTTGTTTAATCGTATCAGCTCACAGCTTACCTGAGAAAATTATTCAAGAGAATGACCCATATCCAGAACAACTGCAACGTACAGCAGATCTAATCGCTGAACAAGCAGGTATTACTGATTATGAGATTGGCTGGCAAAGTGAAGGTAACACTCCAGAGCCTTGGTTAGGCCCTGATGTTCAAGACTTAACACGTGACTTATTTGAACAAAAAGGGTACACAACATTTGTCTATGCGCCAGCAGGCTTTGTATCTGATCATTTAGAAGTGTTATTTGACAATGATATTGAATGTAAAGAAGTATGTGATGATATTCAAGCTTCTTATTATCGCCCAGAAATGCCAAACTCTCATCCGAAGTTTATTAGTACATTATCTAAGGTTGTACTAGATACGATGAAGGGGTAATCCTTTATGACTCATAAGCGTAAGCAAATTGCAATTATCGGCGGTGGCATTACAGGTCTCACCGCCGCTTATTATTTACAAAAGAATGAAGTCGATGCTGATATCACATTAATCGAAAAGGAAGACCACTTAGGTGGTAAAATTATGACCGTTGAGCGTGATGGCTTTACGATCGAACGTGGTCCTGATTCCTTTTTAGAACGAAAAACGACAGCAAAGCATTTAGTAGAAGATTTAGGCTTAGACGATCAGTTAATTAGAAGTGCTACAGGTAAAGCATTCATCTTATCACAAGACCAGCTTCATCCAATGCCGCAAGGGGCTGTGATGGGAATTCCAACAAAGTTAGCCCCATTTTTTAGCTCAACATTATTTACTTTTAAAGGTAAATTAGATGCTTTAAAAGACTACACGATGGCTAAAACAGAAGTAGAAGATGATATATCAGTTGGTCACTTCTTCCGCCGTCGTTTAGGTGATGAAGTTGTCGACAGGTTGATTCATCCACTCATTTCGGGAATTTATGCGGGTGACATTGACAAGCTTAGCTTAAAAGCGACATTCCCACATTTTCTTGAAACGGAAAAGAAGCATGGTAGCTTAATTCGTGGCTTACAAAAGTCGACACCGAAAAAGCAAACCGGTGGGCAAAAGCAAGGGATGTTCTTAACACTTGATGGTGGCTTAAAGACATTAGTTGATGGTTTTATAGATGCGGTAACTTGTGAGGTTCTTACGTCAACGGGTGTTAGTCAAGTTGAAAAGCAAAATGATCGTTACTTGTTACATATTAATGGTCAAGAAGAGCCGTTAGAAGCTGATTACGTCATTGCGACAACACCACACCATGTAACACAACAAATGTTCAGCCAGCATGAATTTATGCAGGAGCTATCTGAGACAAAGAATACATCCGTTGCCAATGTTGCGATGGCCTTTGATGAAGACGCGGTTAAGAATTTACCAGATGGAACTGGCTTTGTTGTTTCACGAAAAGAAGATTACCGGATTACCGCTTGTACGTGGACCCATAAAAAATGGCCACACACAACACCAGAAGGGTCTGTCTTACTTCGTGCCTACGTTGGTAAGCCAGGCGATGAAGAAGTATTAGAGCTATCAGATGATGAGATTTCAAAAATCGTTATTAACGATTTGAAGCGAATTATGACAATCGAAAAAGAGCCGAAGTTTAAAGTGATCACACGTTGGTATGACGCCATGCCACAATATACAGTCGGCCACCTTCAACGATTAGAAAAGCTAGAAGAGAAAGTGAATGAGCAGCTACCAGGCGTGTATTTAATCGGTAACGCCTATCGCGGTGTCGGTTTACCAGATTGTATGGACCAAGCGATTAGAGTGGTAGAAGAAATAGCTGAGAACTAATTTAATTTATAAGGGTTGTCTTCATAGTCATAAAAAGTGGCTGATTGAGGGCAGCCTTTTAATTTTATAAAAGTATTCAGGCGATTTTTTAGATAATCAGGAGAAATCCATGATAATCGGGCGAAATTTTAATTAATCAGGCGAACGCCTAATTAATTAAACGTTCGCCTGAAAAGACCTGAATTTGTTACATAGAAACACGCTCAAATAATTCTTTGAGCGTGTTTTTGTTTTTGGATGGATGGTTAAATGATAAACTAGTTTATGGTATTACATTTCTCACATTTGTTCGTGTAACAATCGGCTTGCTCAACCATGTCTTGTTTACAAACTACGCATTGCTTTTTCGGTAGGTTGCGAAAAAACTGTACAGGTGACATTAACATGAGTAAGTCCTCCTTAGGAATTTGAATTTTTAGAAAACTTATCTTGTACTTATACTATACTGTATTAATACAGATTTGTTAAGTGTTAATCTGTTATATAACTTAAAATGAGAGGATAGTCCTATATGGAGTTAAAGGTGATTGGATATTGGGGCGCTTATCCAGAAGCTGAAAGCGCGACGTCATGCTATTTACTAGAACAGGATGGTTTTAAAGTGGTGATTGATTTAGGAAGTGGGGCCTTATCGAGATTGCAACAGTATGTAACAGTTGATGAAATCGATGCTGTTGTATTATCACACTTTCATCACGATCATGTAGCTGACCTTGGCTCATTTCAGTATGCTTGTTTAGTACAGCAACAATTGAAAAATATTCAAGGTCATATTCCGATCTATGCAGCAGATGACAATGAAACAGATTTTAATCAGCTTAATCACGTTGCAACAAAAGGAAAAGGGTATCAAGCAGGGAAAGACTTAAACATCGGACCGTTAACTTTTTCGTTTCAAAAAACGAAACATCCGAAAACGTGTTATGCGATGCGTGTCACAAATGGCGAGAAGACGTTTGTTTACACAGCTGATACAGCGTTTTTCCCAGAGTTAGCTGGTTTTGCAAAAGGAGCTGACTTGTTAGTTGCAGAAAGTAGTTTTTACAAAGGAATGGACGGGGCGAAAGCTGGGCACATGACAGGTGAAGAATGTGGTAAATTAGCAAGAGATGCGAGTGTAGGAGCGTTATGGTTAACGCATTTACCTCATTTTGGAGAACATGATGACTTAGTCAATGAATCTCAGTCGCTATATAATGGCAGTGTCACGCTTGCGTATGAAGGATTAACGTGGCGTTCTAAAGGGTAATCATTGCGAATGTTGTCATAGTTTCTTATACTTTTATTAGAGAGATGAGAAGGGGGCTTATTGAATGTTATATTTTATTGATAATGAAGGCATTACAGATCCACAACTTAATCTAGCGATTGAAGAATATGCATTAAAACATTTAAACATTGATGATGATCAGCAATACTTATTATTTTACGTAAATGGACCGTCCATTATTGTTGGTAAAAACCAAAATTCTGTAGAAGAGATTAATACAGATTTCGTTGATGCGAATAATATTAAAGTTGTTCGCCGATTATCTGGTGGTGGCGCCGTATATCACGATTTAGGTAACTTAAACTTCAGCTTTTTAGCTAAAGATGAAGGGAATAACTTTAGTAACTTTAAAAAATTCACTCAGCCTGTAGTAGACGCACTCCAGAAGTTAGGGGTTAATGCTGAGTTATCAGGGCGTAATGACATTACAGCAGATGGCCGAAAGATTTCAGGTAATGCTCAATTTACAACAAAAGGTCGAATGTTTAGCCACGGAACGCTCATGTTTGATTCTGAAGTTGAAAATGTCATTCAGTCTTTACGCGTTAAATCTGAAAAAATCCGTTCAAAAGGCATTAAATCAATCCGCAGTCGTGTCGCGAACATTTCTGAGTTTATTGATGAAAATATTACGATGGAAGACTTCAAAGAAACGTTACTGAAATACATTTTCGATGTGGAAGATGTTAAAGATGTCCCGCGATATGAACTGACTGAAGAAGATTGGAAGAAAATCCGCGAAATTTCTGAGTCACGCTATCAGAAATGGGACTGGAACTATGGCCGTTCACCAGCTTTCAACATTCAGCATTCAAAGCGTGTTGAAGGTGTTGGATCGTATGATGTACGCCTAGATGTGAAAAAAGGTGTGATCCAAGATATCACGATCTTCGGTGACTTCTTCGGTATCGGTGAAGTGTCAGATGTAGAGGACAAGCTTAAAGGTGTTAAATACGAACGTGAGGCAATTCAAGCAGCGTTAAAAGATATAGATATACAACACTATTTAGGCAAAATTGAAGATGAAGACTTCATGTCTTTAGTTTATTAAGTGAAAACCCGTCAAAGCTTATAAAAGCTCTGGCGGGTTTTTGTATTTTACTCCCGAACGGAAATTCTAAATGCATAAGTTGCTTCGCCGTAGTATTGATTATCCCAAGTGAGATAAGCAATGTAATGGTGTACACCAGGTTCTTCTGGCGCTTCAAACGTAGGATTGTCTTCGATTGCAAACTCTTCTTGCTTATCACCTAGTCGATAACGAGTCACGACAATACTACTTGGTTTTGGCGCAGCTTCATCAAAGGTGTCAAAGTCATCAACATTAGGTGTAATAGTATGTTGGATTCGTTGTCCGGCATTTACGATAGGTGTTTGGTACCCTTCAGTAAGCTCGCGTGGGTCACTACTTTCAAGGTCACACGGTTGTTCTTCAGGCTCCCAACAATAGTTGTCTAAACTTGGTGTGTATCCTCGGTCATTTACTGATATACGAAATGCAGGCGGTTCCTCTAGTACTAGACCGTTTTCAGTATCTTCTATGTATTCATTTTCAACTTCCTCTTCCAGTTCGTTAGTAGGTGGCTTTACCTCTTCACCTGTACATGCAGTTAATAAAAGAATTCCACTAAGTAAAAATGTTATTTTTTTCACAGCTACATCTCCTCTATTGAAGATTAAAAAACTAATATCCCAAAGATAAAACCTACATTCTATTCACGAACAGTAAGTTTAAATCCGTGTATAGATTCCCCGTAATACTCATCATCCCATATGAGATGGAACAAATAATAATGTAATCCAGATTCTTCAGGGGCGCTAAAGGCTTCATTTTCCATTTTAAATTCTTCTTGTATTTCACCTTGTTGGTATCGCATGACGACCACTTGATCCGGATCTGGAACTAAACCTCCTAATTTATCAAAGTCTTCTCCAGAAGTAACGATTCCATAAGAAATTTGTTCGTTAGCATTAACTAGGGTGTTTGGTAGTTCGCTCGTAATCTCGCGAGGGTCATTTTTTTCAAGGTCACACGGTCTTTCTTCAGGTTCCCAACATAAGGTATCACGTGGAGAGAAAAGCTCTTCATTATCTACCTCTACTCAAATGTGGGCGGACTATCTAATCTAGCGTTTTCTTCTGATTCTTCCTCTATGTTTTCCTGGTCACTTTCTGTATCTGATTCCAGTTCGTTAGTAGGTGGTTTAACCTCTTCACCTGTACAAGCAGTTAATAAAAGAATTCCACTAAGTAAAAATACTATTTTTTCACAGCTACATCTCCTTTATTAAGAGGGGTATTATTTTAATATTCTAACATTTTGTTAACTTTTTATCAATTTTTTCCAAATAAAGAGGTGTTTAGAAATAAATGTAGAAAATAAACATTAATTATGTAGGAAGTTTTCCACTAAAAGTTATGAGGGGAGCTCACAATTTTATGCATAAATTCATCACGTTTGAAATAAAGAAAGTCACAAAATCTGCATTTTTTTACATATTGCTAGCTTTATTAGTTCTAGTGGTTAGCGGCTATTTTATCTACAACTACATACACACCGAACGGTTGGAAAGTTTAATCGAAGAAGCTAAGTTTAAAGTATCAGCTCATGAACGCTCTTTAGAAGAAAAGGGATTTGAAATAGGCGATGATTTATCTGAAATTACAGATCAGGAGGAACGATTAATTATTGAAAGCCACATAAAGATTTTTGAGAGGAATCGAACAAGGCTTGAGGGGTATGAAAACCACGATTGGAAGAAAGTTGTAGGTGAAGAAATAAAATTAGGAGAACACTATTTTGATAGATTTCCAACGCAAGCGGAAGAACAAGTTTATACTTGGTCGACACACTTCAGTCGGGAAGTCCACTTAGAGCGTAACCGCTGGCTTCGAGACCGAGAGATTCGTCCTGTGTTTCCGATTGATTCCTCCACTGAATTAACGGTGTATGATGAAGTGTTCGATTCAGAAATTGAAGAAGAAATTGCTCATATGGCTAGTAATATCCATTCATCATCGGGTTTTTATTTTTTATACCGCTTGTTTGAAATGTTTTTAACGGTATTCGGTGCGGCTTTTTTCTTATTCTTGTTTGGTAATGTCATGACGAGAGAAGGATTAGGGCAAAATGGGCCGATTCATTTTCTATATACACAACCTGTTCGACGTGGAGCTTTTTTTGTCAGTAAAGTTATCACAATTACACTAGTATCATTATTGACGGTTGTTGGTGTTGGCTTATTTTCATTATTGCTTGGAATCGTTTTTGATCGTTTGGGTGCATGGGATTATCCTGTGCTGATCTATGAACCAGAGTTCCAGTTTAGCTTTATACCGATGGGAATATTTTTATTATGGTCAGCGTTGTTGTTCTTAATGGTACTCGTCTTCTGTTATGCTTGGTTGTTTTTATTTTCAGTATTAGCAAGACGAACATCGATTGCGATTGGTTTAACGTTAGCTGTCGTGTTTTTGGGTGTACAATTCAGTGACCAAATCGTCGGTGCTTATAACCCATTTTTATATTTTAATGTTTACGAAATAATCACGCTGGAAACAGCGTTGGTGCAGGAGAATTTTGACATCAATCTAGTCAATGGTGTTGTGTCACTTGGGGTTAGTAGTTTACTAATCTTAAGTTTGTCATATTTCATATTGGGGGTGAGAATGAGATAAAGTGATGTAATTTTTTCCAATTTTAAGAAGGTATTATGTAAGTGGATGTAGAATTATGTACAATGTGTTTGGAAATTTTTGATAATTACTGTGAGGGGAGGGCTATAGATTAATGATTAAATTTATATTTTTTGAAATGAAGAAAGCCACAAAATCTGCATTTTTTTACATGTTGCTAGCTTTATTAGTTCTAGTGGTTAGTGGCTATTTTATCTACAATTACATACAAACTGAACGAGTTGAAGACATGGTAGAAGAGGCAGAGCGGCAACTATTAGGTAGTGAAAGTTCTTTAGAAGAAATGGGGTTTGAAATAGGGGACGACATAAATGAAGTAGAAGACCCATTAGAAGCTAGTGAAATTGAAAATATTCTCATGCAAATAGAAACAAGGGAAACAAGACTTCAAGGATATGAAGACCATGATTGGAAGAAAGTTGCACAAGTTGAGGTAGAGATGGGTGAAGAACATTTTGAAAGATTCCCAACACAAGCGGAAGAACAAGTTTATACTTGGATGACACACTTCAGTCGGGAAGTCCACTTAGAGCGTAACCGCTGGCTTCTAGATCGTGAGATTAGACCTGTATTCCCAAATCATTCGTTTTCTGAATTAACGGTGTACGATGAAGTGTTTGATTCAGAGGTTGAAGAAGAAATTGCACATGACTTTAATAATATCCATTCATCATCGGGCTTTTATTTTTTATACCGCTTGTTTGAATTGTTATTAACGGTATTCGGTGCTGCTTTTTTCTTATTCTTGTTTGGTAATGTTATGACGAGAGAAGGATTAGGGCAAAATGGGCCGATTCATTTTCTATATACACAACCTGTTCGACGTAGAACTGTTTTCGTCAGTAAAGTTATCACAGTTACACTAGTATCATTATCGACTGTTTTAGGTGTTGGTTTATTTTCGTTATTGCTCGGAACAGTGTTCGACCGATTGGGTGCGTGGGATTATCCTGTGCTCATCTATGAACCAGAGTTCCAGTTTAGTTTTATGCCGATGGGTGCCTTTTTACTATGGTCGGCGTTGTTGTTCTTAATGGTACTCGTCTTCTGTTATGCTTGGTTGTTTTTATTTTCAGTATTAGTAAGACGAACATCGATTGCGATTGGTTTAACGTTAGCTGTCGTGTTCTTGGGTGTACAATTTAGTGACCAAATCGTCGGCGCTTATAACCCATTTTTATATTTTGATGTGTACGAAATAATCACGTTTGAAACAGCGTTGGTGCAGGAGAATTTTGACATCAACTTAGTTAATGGAGTTGTGTCACTTGGGGTTAGTAGTTTACTAATTTTAGTCGTGTCGTATTTTGTGATGAAAGTGAAAATGAAGTAGTGAGGGGGTTTTTGTATGATTGTTAAAGTTGATGGTTTAAAGAAAAAGTACAAGAAGGATTGGGTTTTAAAAGGAATCGATATAGAAGTAGAAGAACCACAAATTATAGCGCTCGTCGGCCCAAATGGATCGGGTAAGACAACGTTAATGAATTGCATGACGAATTTATTGACCTATGATCAAGGTGAGGTGGAATTGCTCGGTCAGAAAAATACTGATACGAAAATTTTTAAAGACGTATCGTATCTTCAAGATAACCGGATTTTATACGGAACGTTAACCGCTTATGATCATTTGAAATTTATTTGCGATGTTCAAGGGTTACCGAAATCGAAAATTGAAGAAGTCGCTAAGCGCGTCGGGATGGAAAGTTACTTAAAGAAGCGCGTACAAAATTTCTCATTAGGGATGAAGCAGCATTTGTTGTTAGCGATGGTTATTATTAATGATCCTAAGGTATTGTTAATGGATGAGCCGCTAACAGGGCTGGATCCAACGAGTGCGATTGATATGCGTAATATTTTGTTAGAGCTAAGAGAAGAAGGAACGACGGTGATTGTTTCGTCGCATAACCTTGATGAAATTGATCGACTGACGAATAAAATATACTTTTTAAAAGATGGCGCGCTTTTGAAAGAGTCACTTGAACAATTTGCAACCAAAGAATATTACTTAACGGTTGATGATTTGGAAAAGGCTAAAGGTGTTTTAGAAGAAGCAGCCGTTCCATTTTCAATTTATAATCAAGAACAAGTAACATTTGAAGAAACAGATGTTGAACTTCAGACTGTCATTGATCATTTAAATAAGCAGGGTGTAGCAATTTTAGATATTGAAAATGAACGTGTTGGTGCTGAAAAGCGCTATCGTGAGCTGTTTGAAGGGGACGCATCTGTATGAAGTTACTAGTCTTTGAATTTAAAAAAATGTTCTTTTCGAAAAAGTTTTTAGTTTTATTGGCTTTTTTAGTCGCGTTAGTAGTACTGTTGTTTTTTCGAAATGTTATTTTAGAAGATTATGTTTTAGATGAGAAGCAGTCGAACTATAGCTATTTAGTAGAAGTTAGCGAGATGAATAATCGCACTTATACTAGACAGCTTGAACAAGATCTTGAAGAAGGAACAGAAGAATATGAAGAAATAGAAATGCGTCAAGAGATGAACTTGGATCTTTTAAATACAGCTGATGAACTGCATAGTTTAGTTGGGACAGATGAATGGCAGCAGCAATTAAATGTTGAAATATCTTTTATGGAACAAGTAAGAGAATACCGTATGGCAGAGGGGGAGTACCCCATTTCTGAAGAGGAAATTCGTCATACGATTGCGTTGAACCAACAACTTTTAGCACAAGGCATTCCGAAAGAAATTGAGAACTATAGCCAAGCGCCACCAAACTTTTTACTCCAAGTCGTTAATTTATGGGTGACGTTAGGTGCATTGGTGGTTGTATTACTACTAATTGGTGACTTGATGACGAATGAATTTGAAAGTCGTTCAATTAACTTATTGTTCACGCAACCATTTAATCGTGCGCATATTATTGTGAGTAAATTTGTAAGCTCGCTGATTGTATACTTAATCGTTTCAGTGGTTGTGTTGTTGACCCCACTGGGAGTTAGTTATCTGTTTGGGACAGAAGGCGATTTCCAATACCCAGTTATTATTGAAGTAGATGGTGTTTTAAGGGCGTTGACGGCTGTTGATTATGCTGTGCAAGCTGTTGGATTAATGAGTGTGATGGTCGTGTTCATGATTTCACTTTATTTATTTTACAGCTTGATATTTAAACAAACGATTTTGACGCTGTTTGTATTGTTAGGGACATTATTGTTAGGCTACGTTTTAACAGCAGCTATTTCTATGGATGCTTTGGCGTGGTTTAATCCGTTTAAATATGTCTTACCTGAACAAGTTATTTTAACGCAAGAAAATGAGAGGTGGTATGATGCGATTCCAGTCACATTAATCGTATCAGGTGTACTGCTTTTCATTGCTTCACGAAAAATTAAAACGAGTAAAGTTGATTAAGGAAACCCATGACAGCTTAGGTGGCTGTCGTGGGTTTTATCTTGTGTGGGGGTGGATTTTCGGGCTTTGGGTTTGTTTTTGTTCGGCAATAACGGTAGTTTGTCCGACACTAAGTGGCAGTCGTCCGACAATTATGGTAGTTAGTCCGACATTAAGTGGTTGTCGTCCGGCAATTATGGTAGTTAGTCCGACATTAAGTGGTTGTCGTCCGGCAATTATGGCAGTTAGTCCGACACTAAGTGGCTGTCATCCCATAATTAGTTAGATTAATTCGGTGAAAAGTACGCCTCATCCGGTGAAACTCCTCATTAACCACTCTTCTTTTTGCCTGAGGCTGTGGTTGTCTTTTTCTTTTGTCCTCCTCCAGTAGACTTTTTCTTCTTCTGACCGCCTTTTTTCGTTTTGTTAAGCGACTTCTCTAATGCGTCCATTAAGTCGGTAACGTTGTCTGGTTTTTCTGGCTCTTTCGCTGTGGCAACTTCTTCGCCTTCTTTCTTCTTCTCTATTAGGTCCAACAAAGCTGTGCGGTATTCATCAGTATATTTCTCAGGGTCGAATTCAGTTGTCAGCTGGTCAATCAACATTTTCGCTGTTTCTAATTCTTTTTCCACAACGTTATCTTCCTCTGGGACATTCGGTACTTCACCAACGTCTCGGACTTCATCTGGATAGTGGATCGTCTCCATGACAATTGTATTATTATAAATTCGCACGACAGCTAAATGTTCTTTTGAGCGGATTGTAATTTTAGCGAGTCCAATTTTACCGCTATCTTCTAAAGCTTGGCGCAGTAAAGAATAAGCTTTACCACCACCTTCATTCGGTGATAAGTAATAGCTACGGTCAAAATATATAGGATCGATCTCGTCTAACTTTACAAAGTCCACGATTTCAACAGATTTATCGTCTTTAGCTTCTTTTAAATTTTCCAAGTCTTCAGCTTCTAAAATAACGAATTTATTCTTCGTATATTCAAACCCTTTGACAATATCATCGTTCGCCACTTCTGTCTCACAAACCGGGCACGTCTTTTCATACTTAACAGGGGATTGGCATTCCTTGTGTAAATTACGTAATTTAATATCCTTGCTTTCCGTTGCAGAATGTAGCTTGACTGGAATGTTGACTAGGCCAAAGCTTATCGTCCCTTTCCACATTGTATGCATCACGATCAACTCCTTTATTGGTTATCATTTCTCGTTTAGTGATAAAAATGCACCTTTACGTTAAAAATAACGATGTAAAATTGGAGGTGCGCGCTATGTGGAAGCCAATGTTGCTGACACTTGTTGATGAAATGCCGTTGGGTAACAATTGGGTGTATGAAGTGAAATATGATGGGTTTCGTTGTGGGCTTGAGTGGGCTGAAGAAGGGGTGAAATTGTGGAGTCGTAATGGTAATGACTTTACAGCACAGTTCCCTGAAATTACGGCTTGGTGTGAAGAACATGCTAAATCGATTAAATCTTACTTGCCATTATTTCTAGATGGTGAATTAGTCGTGTTGGATTCAGAACTAAAAGGGAACTTCTCACTTATTCAAACGCGTGGCCGCATGTCATCGAAAGACCGAATCAGAAGTGTCAGTCAAAAAAGACCCGCGACGTTTATGGCATTTGACCTCTTGCAATTTAAAGGAAAAAGTTTAGAAAATCAGCTTCTACATAAAAGGCGCAGTCAATTAGAGGAACTTTTTAACGAGCTTGATTTAGGTTCATTCAGTTATAACGAGAGATTAAACGTCGTAAAACAATACGGTTATCCGCAAAAAATATGGCAAGATGTGCAGTTGCATCAAGGTGAAGGTGTTGTGGCTAAAAACGAACGCTCTAAAGTGACAAGTGGGGAGCGCTCTGAGCAGTGGCAAAAGGTTAAAAATTGGCGGACGGTTACAGGCTTTTTGACTAAGTGGAATATGGAGAATGACTACTTTGATGTGTCGGTTTATAGAATTAGTGAGTTGATTCTACTAGGTAAGCTGAAACACGGCTTTTCCGATGAACAAAAAGAAACACTGAAGGCTTTTATTTATGAAAATGGAGAAAAAATAAACACAAAAACGTGGGAGATTCCGCCGAGTGTTTGCATAGAGCTTCACTGTTTAGAAGCAAAAGACCATGAGCTGCGCGAGCCCGTGTTTCATCAATTTCGATTTGACTTAGAGCCAGGTGATTGTACGTGGGAGCGTGTGCGAGAAGGGTTAGGGCAGTTGCCGGAGTCAGTTGAGATTTCTAAGCCAAATAAGTTGCTATTCAAACAGTTTAACAAACGCGATTTTGTCTTGTACTTACGCGAAGTCGCGCCACTTTTACTTCCGAGATTACAAAACAAACGACTGACGATGATTCGTTTTCCAGACGGTGTTGAGGATCATTCATTTTATCAAAAACATTTGCCAGATTATGCACCTGACTTTATCCAAACAGTGCCGGGTGATGAGGAAGATGAGGATATCATTTGTCAAGATTTGCAGACATTGCTTTGGTTCGGCAACCATGCGGCAATTGAGTATCATGTGCCTTTTAACACAATTGACTCCGAGTTACCCGATGAAATGGTGTTTGATTTAGACCCACCGACTTTAAAACAGTTTCCGTTAGCGGTTTTCGCAGCACAGTTGATCAAAGAAATGTGTGAGCATCAAGGGTATGACGTGTATGTGAAAACGTCTGGGAAAACGGGCTTGCAATTACACATTCCGTTAGATGAAGAGCTGACTTATGATGACACGCGCGAATTTATGGAAGCAGTGGCGAAAGTGCTCGTTGAAAAATACCCTGATCAATTTACAATCGAACGGTTGAAGAAAAATCGTGGCAACCGACTATACATCGATTATATTCAGCACGCACCTGGCAAAACGATTATCGCACCTTACTCTCCACGGGCGACAAAGGAAGGGACAGTGGCGACACCCCTTTTTTGGGATGAGGTTAACGATTCACTTGACCCACGTGATTATACGATGGATGTTATTTCGAAGCGGTTAAATGAGAGAGGGTGCCCGTTTTGGAGGTAGATTTTATTGAGATCGGCGCAAATGTCGATCTTTTTTGTTTTGAATTTATTTCAGAAAATTTCGTTTTAAACACTTCCTACTTGGAATATTATGTTATTCTTTTAAAGAAGGAAAAATGAGAAAATCATGCGGATATAAATAGGAAGTGATTTATGTCTAAAAGATACTTATCCTATTTATTAGATGGAGATGAGTCCATATAATACATAACGATGCTCATATTAAACGTCCTCAGCATAATAGCAGTTTTAGTGACACTCTTATTTGAGAGGAAAGTTAAACAGATTAAGTAGCAATATTGTGTTTTCGTGACAGCATAGATAAATAAATTCCATATTCCATTAACGGAGATAGTGTTAATGGAAGAAGAGAATGAAAGTTGGTGGTCATATGTTTAAGGAAAGTATTAGATTACCGTTAATATTTTTTGTAGTAGCAAATGTTTGGCAGCTAATTGTTAACAATGAGGTTCAGTGGGTTGATAATGCAGGAGTATCTTTTATAATGTTTTTGATTATTCTATTTATAAATTGGTCCAAAAAACCCTATATATGGAAGGAAGACAATAGTAAATAATAGGAGTTTATTACGACTAACGGAGCGGTAGTTTAATAAAGGCTTTGTTTGTATTGATCAACTAAAGAAGCAGAATCCTTGAAGAAGGAGTATTTATTTGTTCAAAGAGTTTATCTGCAGAAATTATTTGGGGGTGCTTTCTTGAAAAGGGTATTAATATTAATTTTACTTAATTGTGATTTTGGGAGCTTGTATTCAGCAAGAGAATGATTCCTCTGGAGAAAGACACGAAGGTATCATTGTTGACATTGAGAAGGATACTTTTGGTGAAATAAAGTATATCGTATTATCTTTGCCAAGTGTGGAAGACATTGATATTTCGGGTAAATCAAGAGAGGAACTAATTGGACTTGCACAAGAAAATGATGGTGTTTTCTATCACCTCAGCCAAGAAGCATACGAAGAATTGGATTTAGAAATAGGTAAACGAATAATTGGCTATTATAGTGCTGTCGGAGAATCAAACCCTCCCGTGCTTCTTACTGATAAAATAGAGGTAATTTCACAATGATTATTATGACTTTATTAAACAAACGGGGGCAAATAGTTAAATAAAAGTCTTACACAATCGATTTATAATTCCATTTTTTTAAAAATTTTGGTTCAGAAAATTATGATATTAAAGGTGGCGATTAATTTGCAAATTGAATTCAAAGAAGTCGATAAAAATAATTACCTAGAGTGCGTGAAATTGAACGTAAATGATGGGCAAAAGGACTTTGTTGCACCTAATTGGTTCTCTCTACTTGAAGCAAATTATGAAAATGGCGAAAGATTTCCTATGGCTATTTATCAAGGTGAAACTATAATTGGTTTTATGATGTATGTATTTTATCCGGCTGATGAGGATTACCCACTCGATTCATGGTGGGTTGAACGATTTATGATTGATCAAGGCTATCAGAATAAAGGTTATGGAAAAGGGGCTTTAAATAAGTTTATTAACTACTTCAGAAGTAAGTATGGAAACATTGAGCTTCGAATTGCAACAGAACCCAAAAATGAAGTGGCTATTAAATTATATGAAGAAATAGGGTTTGTAAAAACAGGAGAATTTGTAGAAGGAGAAGCTGTATTGTATATGAAGGTATAAGTTAAATTATTGTGTTGGAGAGTGAGAGTATGAGCCTAGTAGCAAATAAAGAATTGGCTTTTCGATTGGAAGATTCAGAAATTGAAACAGTGAGGTCACGACTAACAGAAGTTAAAAAAATAGAAGGAAATCCAATGGGAGTAGACATTCAGGAGTTTGGAAATGCAACAGCTTTTTCAGTCAAGAACATTCCAGGGCCATCTTTCAATACAGTGAAAGGATTGAAAGAAGGCGATGAAAACCAAATAGAGAGGATTATAGATTTTTACAAAGAAAAAGAGATTCCCGTTCGATTTGAATTAACTCCAGCTCATACTTCTTCAGAATTACTAACTTCTTTAAGTGAAGCGGGCTATTATCAACATGATTTTCATACAACCCTTTACGTATCAACCTCTAATGGTTTAGCAACAAGTTATGCCCCAAAGATTACAATCCGTGAGTTAAAAGGAAATGAATTTGACACTTTTGCGGAAATTTACACAAAAGGTTTTCAAATGCCAGCATTTTTAAAAAATGGAGTCGCACAAAATAATGAAATACTTTATGACATTGAAAATTGGACTTTTTATCTAGCTAGTTATGATAACGAACCTGCAGGGATAGGCGTTTTGTTCATGAAAGACGATATAGCTACTTTAGCTGCTTCAGCTACTTTACCAAACTTCAGAAATAAAGGGATCCATAGTGCATTAATAAAGCACCGTATTAACCAAGCTAAACGTGAAAAATGTGATGTCATTGTAGGGCAAGCCAAGTTTGGTGAAGTCAGTCAAAACAATATGGAAAGAGCAGGGATGAAAGTGGCTTATACAAAAGCAATATGGGTAAGGAAGTAAGTTCATGTGGATTTCGACCCTAATTCAAGAGGGATGTAGCTATCGACGAGAAAGCTTTCCTTCAAGAATAAGTGAATGCTACAAATATTAACATTTTAAATAAGGAGGGATTAGTTTGTACTTCGTTTATTTATTGTATTTTGTTGTGGTCATTTTGATTGGATTAGTTCTATACAATAGACTCCAGTTTAAGGAAGCGGAGAAACAGTATTTACCCAAAGGGGATTTTATATCGGTTGATGGAATTCGGCTTCATTATATTCAAGAGGGGGTCGGTCAACCTGTTGTCTTTCTCCATGGAGGGATTTTATCAAGTAGAGATTTTGAGGAAGTAGTAAGACTAACAGCGAGTAAAGGTTTTCAAGCTATAGTGTTTGATCGACCAGGTTATGGGTTTAGCGAAAGGCCCAAAAGTGAAGTGACACCTATAAAACAAGCACAAATCATTCATTCTGCAATAAAAGAGTTAGGTATAAGTGAGCCTGTGATTTTAGTTGCTCATTCTTGGAGTGGTAGTATGAGCCTTTCTTATGCGGCTCAATACCCTAATGATGTTGCTGGAATCATGACATTAGGGGCAGCTTTATACAAAGAAGGATATCCAGCAGAAGATGGGGATGTATTATCAAAACTAATAAAAGCTCCACTGATCGGTAAGTTAATGTTAAATACACTTTTAAAAACACCATTAGGTAAAAGGATGGCAACCGTAATGGTTAGAGAAACCTTTAAGCCTGAACTCCCACCCAAAGGGTATATAGAAGAATTATATGCCATAGCTTTCCGACCAAACCATTTCTATGCCAACCGCGAAGATGTGCTAACATTTCCTAAGGCAACCCTACAAATTTCAAAACAATATAGTGAAATCAAGCATCCTGTTTTAATAATTGTCGGGGAAGATGACCCGTTTGGAACCATTGAACACGCCAAACGATTAAATAAGGAACTTCCTCATTCAAATCTTAAAATACAACCTAAAGTAGCACATATGATTCCTGATCTACACCCTGAGTTAGTAGTCGATAATGTTGTAGAATTATATAATAATTATATTGAAAATAGTAATACCGTTTAAGTTTAATAGATGATCATTTTTCAACAAGAGTTTTACTCTTTTTTGTTATCAAATTGAGCTCACAGATTAGTTATGTGTATAGTAGGAGTTAAAGTTTGGGGAGTAGTAAGTATTAACGTTGTCCTGTGGTGTTTTTAGTAACTGCCTTTTAGTGAAGAAATGCCAGAAGAATTATTTTGTAAAGAGGTATTAAACGAATGTTTCTTGAGCAACTGCAGAAAGTGTAACAGGTGATTTAAAGGAAAGGGGGCGGATCAAATGAATAAAATTCTATTGCACATAGAAGGTCTTGCAGTCTTAGCATTAAGTATTTATTTTTACGGATATAATGAATTTAGTTGGGTATTATTTTTTGTCTTGCTGCTATTACCAGATATTTCAATGCTTGGCTATCTAGTTAACAATAAGGTTGGTGCAAGGCTTTATAATTTTTTCCATACTTATACCATAGCTATTATTGTTATTTTCTTGGGTCTATTATTATCCAGTCAAATGACATTAGCAGTTGGATTAATATGGTTAGCCCATATTGGAATGGACAGAATGGTTGGTTATGGATTAAAGTACCCAACAGAATTTAAAGATACGCATTTAAATCGTGTGTAGTTCTACATGTCTGATATTTATTCACTAACTGGGCGTTAACTCAAGAAATTTCCCATTTTTGTTTTATATAAGTTTAATAATTCTGTTATAAATTTGAAGAGTAGGTGGAATTAACATGAATAAAGTGTTTAAGCAATTTGAAGAAACAATGGATATCATACAGAAATTAAAAGAAGTACCAGAATCACAGCTAACTGAGGCAATCAGTGAAGGAAAATGGTCGATTAGAGAAATAGTAGGGCATTTATATTATTGGGATAAGTATAACCTTGAAGAAATGGTCCCATTAATGGCTAACGGAGCAAAGTTGCCACAGTTTCCTAACCATGATGAACACAATGAAGAAGCGGCATCGTATATAAAAGACCATTCAGTAGAATCTGTGATCAAAAATTTTATAGAAACGCGAAAGGAACTAATCGAAGCTATATCAAAGGTAGGAAAGGATACTAGATTTACAATAGGTCAAGGAAAGCGAAAATTCTCAGATGAAAGCTTCATTAAAATCTTTGTAAAACATGATATCCATCATTTGCAACAAATCAATAAGAAATTAAATGATTAGATTTCTTACTATAAATTTCTTTATTTATTGGAGCAATTTCCAATAAGGAATTTGCTCAATTTTATTTTCAAAATGAGCGCACAGATCAATAATGAAGGGTTTTTATAATTCATTATCGAAGTAATACTTGTAAAATATGTAACTTAAGAGGTGTGGTTATTGAAAAATTACTTGGAATTTGAAAAGCCAATATATGAATTAAAAGGCAAAATCGATGAACTCATCACCTACGCAGAGGAATCAGAAGTTGACCTTACTGAAGAGATTGCTAACTTGCAAGAACGTGTTTCAAGTTTACAAGATGAAATTTATAATAATTTAACACCATGGCAAAGAGTCCAAATAGCACGTCATCCGAACCGTCCCACGACTTTAGATTATATTGATCTATTATTTGATCAGTTTATCGAATTGCACGGTGATCGTTACTTTAGTGATGACCAAGCTATTGTTGGTGGAATAGCTAAGTTTAAAGATATGCCAGTTACAGTTATTGGTCAACAAAGAGGTCGAGATACGAAGGAAAATTTAGCACGAAACTTTGGCATGCCGAATCCAGAAGGGTATAGAAAAGCTTTAAGGCTGATGAAACAAGCAGAAAAATTCAATAGACCCGTTATTACATTAATCGATACAAAGGGAGCTTTCCCAGGAAAAGGTGCAGAAGAACGCGGGCAATCCAGGGCACTTGCACATAACCTTTTTGAGATGGCCGGGTTGAAAGTACCCATTATAAGTATTGTTATTGGTGAGGGCGCTAGTGGGGGAGCATTAGGAATTGGAGTAGGAAACCACATTCATATGTTAGAAAATACATGGTTCTCTGTCATTGCGCCAGAATCAGCAGCTGCTCTTCTTTGGAAAGATGCGACTCAAGGAGAGTATGCAGCTAATACGATGAAGATTACCGCACCAGATCTAAAAGAATTAAACATTATTGATGAAATTGTCCCTGAAATTAAAGGTGGAGCACACCATAACCCGAGTGAACAAGCTAATCGATTGAAGAAAATAATAGAAAGATCACTTAAGGAATTTTCGACTTACACCGAAGAAATGGTCGTTGAGCAAAGGTATGTAAAATATAAAGATATTGGAGTATTTAGTGAAGTAAATAAATAGATGTGCCCTTATAGAACATTCGAAGCAGAGTCGTTGTATTTAAACTGTTGTTTAAGAAAATAATTGACTAATAAATTCTAAGGAGGGACTAGACTTGAGAATTCTAATTCTAGGAGCGACAGGTTTTCTGGGTTCAACTCTATTAGGATATGCTGAGAGTTCAGGTTATACAGTATTGGGTACATCAAGGTATGCTCATAACCAATCAAATATCATTTCAATGGACGTAACTGATAAAAGTGTAGTAGAGCATATTATAAAAGAAAATCTTCCTGATGTAGTTATTTGGACATTGTTAAGCAGGGATAATGAGGATGTACTAATAAACACTGGTCTTACAAACCTTTTATCAGCTATAAGTGAAAGAACGAAACTTATTTTTATTTCTTCGGATGGTGTTTTCACAAAAGGAGAAGGTGATTATACAGAGTCTGATAATGCTTTACCAGTAACTGAAGGAACTTCTTTATCTACTTATGTCAATTCAAAAATATTAGGTGAAAAGAAAGCTCAGTATATGCATTCAAATCACATAATCATTCGTACTGGCCCTCTTTATGGCAAAGATTCAAACCAGAATATTGAACAACGAACTAAAAGAGTTTTAAGAAGAATCGATGGGAATAGTTATAGTGAAGCAGCAACAAATTTATATAAAACGTTTGTTCATGTTGACGATTTATCAAAAGCGATTATAGAGCTTTTGATAATGGATTTTAGAGGGATATTACACGTAGGACCTACACAAAAAGAAAGCTACTACACCTTTTACAAACAACGGATAAAAAGTTTTGGATATGATGAAAGTCTAATACAACTAAACGAAATAAGTCCTTCTGATCAACCATTTTTACCACTAGACACTTCTTTAAATACTCATAAAGCAAAGAAAATACTTAAGACAAAGTTTCGTAATGTTTAATGTTCTTGTTTCCGAGATTTTCACCTTTATGACTGGTAACCAATGAGGTCGTTCGTTGACACAAATTACATTTGAGTTGGGTTTTATGATATTCAATAAGGAGAGATGTAAATGGGGATTGAAAAAGAATATCTGAGAATTGTAATTGAAAGATTTAATAATGTAAAAAAACTTGGAGATCAGACAATCAGCCAATTATCGGAGGACGAAATACATTGGACTTATAATACTGAATCCAACAGTGTTGCAGTAATAGTAAAGCATTTAAGTGGGAATATGATTTCAAGATGGACTGACTTTTTAACTTCTGATGGTGAAAAGGAATATAGAAATCGTGATGAAGAATTTATAAATGACATATCCGCGAAGTCAGAGTTAATTACTGAATGGGAAAAGGGATGGAAAGTTTTAATCGATACACTAACTGATTTAAATGAACAAGATCTATTAAAAAGTATCTACATTCGTGGTGAAGATCATTTAGTGTTAGAGGCTATCGAAAGGCAAATGGCACATTACGCATATCATGTCGGACAAATTGTATATATTGGTAAACAATTAAAGGGGGATAACTGGAAGAGTCTTAGCATCCCGAAAGGCAAATCTGAGGAATATTTAAAGGAAATGCTTGATAAACATAAAGATAACTAGCTAATGGTTGTTGAGGAAAATATATTACATAATATTATTCTAATGAGGTGAATATGGTGGTGAACTCATTTTCACATAAACCTGATGGATATGAGTGTCCGTTTTGTCGGGTTGTTACAGGAGTTGAAAGGCCAAATAAAGGTACAAAACAAAGAGACATCGTTTATAAGAACAAAGACGTAACAGCATTTATTGCTAGCAAATGGTGGCCAAATAACAAAGGTCACGTTCTCGTAGTTCCAAATGACCATTTCGAGAACATTTATGAACTTCCAGCAGAAATGGCTGCTGAAATTCATCGTGCTGCACAGTTAATAGCTTTTGCCATAAAAAATACATATGAGTGCGATGGCATATCTACTAGACAACATAATGAGCCTGCTGGAAATCAAGACGTGTGGCATTATCATCTTCACGTGTATCCAAGGTATAAGAATGATACCCTTTATCTAACAAAAGGTACTTTTACTGACCCCGATGAACGTCCACTTTATGCAGAAAAGTTACGCTCGTGGATACGAGAAAACAAGGCGTTAGTTGAATAAGGGTGAGTTTGTTATCAAACTGATGCTATAAATGAGTATATATAAGTAGAGATGACACATGGGACTTCCACTCTAACCCATTTCCAACCGCGGAAGATATTACAGAACGCTTTAAATCTGGTTGGTTTTTTGATGACCGGGAAACATATTGGGTTGAGGATAATGGAGAGAAAGTAGAGGAGATATTTATGTGGACTAAAAGATTAATTGAAACGAACAGAGGCGTTTTTGAGATATTTGAAAAGGGAGAGGGAGAGCCGCTTGCTGTCACTCACCATTATAGTGCATTTAATGAAAAAGGTAATTCATTTGCCAATCCATTTACTGATTTTTACCGCGTATTCTTAATTAATTTAAGAGGTGCTGGTAACTCAGTAAAGGCTGAACATGATGATGAATATAGTATGGATGAATCGATTTATGATTTGGACGCTATTAGAGAAGCTCTTGGGTATGACAAGTGGGCTTTTGCAGGTCATTCAACAGGTGGGATGCTAGCTTTGAAGTATGCCATTCTAAGGTCACAGTCTTTAACTAAAATTGTCGCGGGTGGAGCAGCTGCAAGTTATGAATACGGATTGGATCCAAATAGTATTTATTGCAAGGAAAACCCGAACTTTACCCGGATCGTCGAAATTATGGATCGCTTAAATGATCCAACTACGCCTGTGGAAACTCGTAGGCAACTCGGGTATGAGTGGGCGTTAATGTCTTATTACTCAGAGGATAAGTTGAAAGAGTCGCTGAAAAAGCCTAATAGTGGTAAGGCTGTTGGAGAACGATTAGATTATTTCAGAAAGGTAGAATATCCTCATTTTGATATAAGAGAAGAGCTGAAAAGCATTACGACACCTAGTTTTATTTATACCGGAAAATACGATGCGCAATGTCCAATGAAATTTGGAGTTGAAATAGCAGAGTTAATCCCTAATGCTTCTTTAACCATTTTTGAGAAAAGCAATCATAATCCTTTTTCAGAAGAGGAAAATGAGTTTTTAGAATTTGTTAGGAGTACACTATAGCACAGAGGTCGAGAGAGTGATTGATCAATATGAAAAAGTGGGAAACCTTGAAATCAGAGTATGTGTACAAGACACCTTTTGGAAATTTAAGAAAAGATAAATGCCTTTTGCCGAATAACAATGTAATAGACAGCTATTATGTGAATGAATATTCAGATTGGGTCAATGCAGTTGTTTTAACTAAAGAGCGTAATATAGTACTTGTTGAACAGTATCGATATGCTGGTGAGGACTTTTTCTTAGAAATTCCTGCTGGGAAAAAGGAACAAGGGGAAACGAATGAACAAGGAATTTTAAGAGAGATAGAGGAGGAGACGGGTTTTACAACAGAAACACTTCCTATCAAATTAGGCGAGTTTATGGTTAACCCAGCAACTCAAACGAATAAAGTCATCACTTATCTTATAACTGATGCTGTTAAAACATTTGATCAGAACTTAGATGAAAATGAAGATATAACCGTGCACGTATTTGATTTTGATGAAATGGAAGATTTAATTAGAAGTCAGCGTATTAAAACACAACTTTTTACTGCTAACGCTTATTTTATGGCAAAGAATTATTTGGATAACAATGAATTTAAGTAAACCATTAGCAAGCGGTAATACAGCTAATATATATTTATCAGAAGGTAATATTGTGAAGGTTTTTCATGAGCATTTAGCAGACGTTGACCCATACTAAGAAGTGAATAAGCAAAAGTTCGCCTATTCATGTGGGCTTCCTGTACCTAAAGTGTTAGATGTAACAAAGGTTGATGGAAAACAGACTATTATTATGGAGTATGTGAAAGGAAAAACGTTAGGTGACCTTCTCCATGATAATGAAAAAGATGCAGCATACTATATGGGTATTTCTATTAAAGTGCAGCAAGCCGTTCATCAGATTGAAGCTACTGAAATCGAGACAATGACGGAAAAATTAACGCGTCAAATTAAGTCTGCCCATCAGTTAACGGATCAACAAAATGAGAGACTACTAGAGCAATTACAATCAATGCCGTCTGACAACAAGCTTTGTCACGGAGATTTTCACTTATTTAATTTAATTAATAGTAATGATGAAATAACGATCATTGACTGGGTTGATGCAAGTTCAGGAAACCCTCTTGCAGATGCTTGTCGGACTTATTTATTGTATTCACAAGCTTCAATGGACTTGGCGGAAATGTATTTACATATGTATTGTGAAAAAAGTGGGCTAAATAATGAAGAAGTTTTGGATTGGCTCCTGATTATTGCTGGTGCACGGTTAGAAGAGAAACTTCCAAAAAGTGAAGAAGAAAGACTTTTGAAAATGGTCAATTCCTTTTAAAAACTACTTAAGTTCAAAGCTGTTTTCAATTAACAATTCATCATTTTCGTTTGTAAGATTAATAGCAAATTCTTCATTTTTGATTCTAGGAAGGTCATGTCCTGCCGAATCACTAGGGATTAATTCCAGCTGAAACTCTTGGGCTTTTAATTCAACACCGATCGTCCCTCCATGTCCTTTTGGAGGTTTTAAACGGTCTGTCGTGTTGATTAGAACATACTGGTCGTCAACATAGTCAATATGGTTAATTTGATACTGGTGTTGAGGGTGTTCTATTAGTATTAGTTCGTGTCCTTCGTTAGTGGTGATGATTGTAGCATGATGGAAGTCTTCAGATGCTTTGTTTAGTAGATCAATGATACTTGGTTCTGAATAGACAACTCGTTTTTCGCTCGAAGCATCTGCGCTAATTGAACAGCCTGTTATGGCCAATGAAATTAACAAAATGATCGACAACAAGATTTTATTCGTATTCACAAACGCAAGACTCCTTTTCAAAAAGTGTTAGTTATATTTTATTACCCTAATTTTTCCATTGCAATGTGTGGAGTGTGACTTGCATGGCGATTAGTAATGACCAAATCGGAGTGAAACTAAGGGGGAGGCAAAAATGGATGTTTATAAGAAAAAAACGTTGAGAAAATCTCTAACTTTCTTTATTCCAGCGGTAATTGTAGCTGGTGCGTTGTTATATTATGTTTATTTATTTACACCTAAAAACTCGGTTGAAATGTATCAAGAGTTACGTTTTGCAGACAGTTTTGAGGAAGTGCAATCCTTAAGTGTAGAAGGGTATGAAGATTATTTTTCCGAAGAAGAGTTTAACTACATTCAAGACAATAAGGTCAATAGAGTTGGACAGTTCACGTTGTTTGAGTATAACTCAAAGTCATATTTGATCATGACCTCTCCTGGAACTGAAAGATTAGAGGTGCTTTCTGTAAATGAATTGCCAGAGGAAATTAGAGAATTCTTTTTGGAATTACCGAAATAAAAAAGCATCGAATTGCCATACAATTCGATGCTTTTTTCCTAATGATGTTTATGTCCCATAGCTTCTTCTTTAGTTCTATGCACAGTACCGTGTGGGTGTTCTGGTGGTGCGTAAAGAGAGTAAAGTTTAAGAGATCTACGCCCAGTGTTAATTAAGTTATGCCATTTTCCAGCAGGTATAAAGATCGCATCATTGTCTGATACTTGACGTTGGAAGTCTAAACGGTCGCGACGGTCTCCCATCTGCACTAAGCCTAGGCCATCTTCAACGCGGAGGAATTGGTCGTGATCGCGGTGGATTTCTAGGCCAATATCATCACCAGGTTCAATATTCATAAGTGTTAATTGTAAATACTCTCCTGTCCATAGAGCGGTACGAAAATTATCGTTTAATAGCGTAGCTTCTTCAATATTTACGGTGTATGGGTTAGGGCCGTGGTCTGTTAAATGATGGTTATTATGATGGAACCAGCTTGGATGATCAGTGTACCAATTGTTATGTCCCCAGTTATTGTTGTTCCAATTATTCCAGTCATCGTTCCAGTTATTGTCCCAGTCATTATTCCAGCTGTTGTTCCAATGACCCCTCGACTGATTCATGTAGTGTGGGTTGTAATACATTAGTCAATCCCCTTTCGAATTTTTCACTTCTGTATAATGTATGCAAGTGTCTAGGATAAAGGGATGGAGGGTGATTGGAGTGGGGCGTTGCCTTTTGGTGGGAAGTCATGTAAAGTTTCTATATAACAAATGGTTAATGTATGGTGCGTTCGCTCAAAAAATTAAGGGTTTCGCTCAATTATTTTAGTTTTCGCTCAAAAATCAGGAAAATCGCTCAATTATTTCAAATTCCGCTCAAATATTAGGGAAATCGCTCAATAAAGAAGGTTTTCTTGGTCAGCTAGCTGATCATGGTCGCATCAGATCATCATCATGATTCGTGTTAATAACATTGAATTCAAATAAAAAGAAAAGGAAGTGCATTATGTCAGGACAACAAAGAAGTAACATTGAAATCGGTATGGAAGTCGAGATTGTCTTAAAGAAAAACCAGCGTTCAGGTGAACTAACACGCGGGGTGGTTAAGGATATTTTGACTAAATCTGTGACGCATCCTCATGGGATCAAGGTCCGTTTAGAAGATGGTCAAGTTGGTCGTGTGAAAAATATTATTTAGTTAATCCAATTCAGACATTATGATTTGCTATTAGAGGACACTGTTTAATTTAACTGAATGCTTTTCTCATGACTTGCCCAATTTAATCAAGTAATTTATAATAAATTCAGACAATTAAATGAATGATTATTCATTCAATTGTTACTTGTAAGGGCTTACATACAAAGAGGAGGTTGATTGATGAATTTAAGTGATCAGTTGTCTTTAACGGCGAAGAATCATTTGTCGAAGCCGGCTTATGTGTTTAATGGAGAAGAGACGGATTATATGACGTTAGAAGGGTCTGTTACGAAATTTGCATCGAGTCTTGAGTCATTAGGTTATAGGAAAGGTGACCATATTGCGCTTGTGGTTGGGAATACGCCACACTTTGTAATTGGTTTATATGGTGCGATGCGTTTAGGTTTGACAGTCATACCTGTTAATCCGATTTACACGGCTGATGAGATTTCATATATCATTAATAATGGTGATGTTAAAGGTGTTATAACATTAGATGTGTTAATGGAGAAGTTTGAACAGATGACGTCATTAATTCCGAATGTTGAACATTATATTGTTGGGGAGACAGACCCACAATTACAAGGACTAAAAACATCATTAAAAGAACAGACGTATTCCTTTACAAAGCTTGTTCAAACAGGCAGTTTAGAATTTGATCGTCCGACTTTACATGATGATGATACCGCTGTCATTTTGTACACATCAGGTACGACAGGCAAGCCTAAAGGTGCGATGTTAACGCATCAGAATTTATTCTCTAATGCGAAAGATACGGCTGAATATTTACAGATTGGTGAGAATGATCGTGTGATTGCAGCACTACCTATGTTCCATGTCTTCTGTTTAACAGTTGCGTTAAATGCACCATTAGTCAATGGCTCAACGATTTTAATCGTGCCGAAATTTTCACCTGATGCTGTATTTAATATTGCACGTGAGCATCAAGCGACTGTATTCGCTGGTGTGCCAACGATGTACAATTACTTACTTCAGTATCCAAATGAAGAGGAGAAGGACTTCTCTAACATTCGCCTCTGTATTTCAGGTGGGGCATCTATGCCTGTTGCGTTATTAGAAAAGTTCGAGCAGCACTTTGACGTTCAAATTTCTGAAGGGTATGGCCTATCAGAAGCATCACCTGTGACGTGCTTTAATCCTCTTGATCGTCCGCGTAAAGCGGGTTCAATTGGTACAAGCATCGTTAACGTTGAGAATAAAGTTGTTAACGAGCTTGGTGAAGAAGTCCCAACAGGTGAAGTGGGTGAGTTAGCTGTACGTGGTCCGAATGTGATGAAAGGGTATTACAAAATGCCTGAAGAAACCCAAGCATCAATTAAAGATGATTGGTTATATACAGGTGATATGGCGAAACAAGATGAAGAAGGTTATTTTTATATCGTTGATCGTAAGAAAGATTTAATTTTAGTCGGGGGCTATAATGTTTATCCACGTGAAGTGGAGGAGACTTTATATAGTCATGAGAACATTACAGAAGTTGCCGTCATTGGAGTTCCTGACGAAAACTTAGGTGAAGCGGTCGTGGCTTTTGTAGTGTCGAATGAGGAAGATTTAACAGAAGAAGACCTTCACAAGTTGTGCCAAGAGAAAATGGCCAAATATAAACAACCGAAAGAAATCAACTTCCTAGACGAATTACCGAAAAATACAACCGGAAAAATTTTAAGAAGAAGCTTAAAAGAACAAGTCGCAACACAGTAGTATAGTAAGCGTTTACAAAGATTCTTTAGTCATATGGCTAGGGAATCTTTTATTTTAGTTAATTAATTAAAATATATTCCAATTATGTAAGAAAATGAAGTGTCGTGTTTTCAGCTCCTTTATATAGATCATAAAAAGATTGCTCAGCATTGGTTACACTAATCATGAAAGAATAAGGACTTGTTTCCAAGTATACCGTCGCTCAGTGGCTTATCTCATGCTCTTAGAATATGATCAGATTTCTTATGAAGAAAAACTTGATGTAGTTGACCTTCATGATATACCTCCCGAATAAGTTTTATGCTCTTTTTGGCTATATGTTAGCTGCTGTATGGTTATGTTACGTCATGTGTGTTTTTCAAAATTCAAACAAAATCGCCATTTAGACGTATTAAACAGAAATATTTATGGCGTAACTAAATTTGCCCGTGCATAATTAGATTAAAATAATCTCTCTAGTCCTTGTGTTACTACCTCATATATAAATATGGTTACAGCAATGATAGATCCTAATAAGAAATAGAACTTTTTTTGCTCATTGTAATTTTACTGTCATTGCTTGATTCTTTGATTTGTGACATTACTTAACCACCCTTCAAATTAAATTACCACCAACAAGTAGCGAAATATCCAGCATATCACAGGATCCAATTCTAAAAAGCCTCCTTCATTTACACTAACATATTGGTCAATTTCATCTTCAATTGCAGCTGCTTCATCAATTAAATTTTGATCAATCGTTATGTACTCAACATCATCTGATTCACTTGCCTCTTTTGCTTAGGTTGAAGAAAAACCTGTTCGTTAGATATAAATAAGACCTATTAAGGGCTAACTGATTGACAGGCTTATCACCTTATGACTATAATATAGACAAATATAGATGTTACATGGAACGTACATGTTACACGTATAAAATGAATATTATTTAGTAAAACTAAAAAAGATGGAATGCGGTCACATTCCATCTTAGTAGCAGCTCTCCGCTTCACAAGGTAAGGGTTGTTACCGTCTTAGATAGTTAATATTTTTTCTTACTACCTTGCTCCCAACAAGGTAGTTTATTTTTGCCTGTGTTTATCATGAAGATAAACGGCAAGACAAAAATATGAGCGTCTAATAACGTCATGGCACCTATAACTGCTAGGAACACCCATAACATATTATATCTCATAAGGCTCACCCCCTTTCTCACCTATAGATAGACGAGATAAAAGAGGTAAATCCCCTACCTTGTTTACGAATTACTGCTTGTCCTAATTATACTTGACTTTCCAATTTATATAAAGTGATATCGAACGTATATACGTGTTTGAATCCAAAGTGATTTATTTCTAAAATTTCTAAGAAGAAGCTTAAAAGAACAAGTCGCAACACAGTAGTATAGTAAGCGTTTACAAAGATTCTTTAGTCATATGGCTAGGGAATCTTTTTTTATTTTTAGGGTTGATTTTGAATAAGGCATTCACTATAATTGTAAACAATATTCAGAAATACTTTATTGCATAAAAGCACTTATGTGGAAAAGGGGCGAGTTTTGTTGAAGAAAATGGTGTTGATGATGTTAGTTGGTTTGTTGATGGTACTTGTTGCCTGTGGTGAAGATGGAGATGGTGTTGAGGCGGAAGTTGAGGAAAATCAAGCAGACAATGAAGTAACGCGTGATGGGGCAGACTTTGTTGTCGGTGTTTCACAAATTGTTGAGCACCCGTCGTTAGACCGTGCAACAGAAGGATTCCAAGAGGCATTAAAAGATGCTGGTTTAGAAGTGTTTTATGATATTTCCTTAGCGCAAGGGGATAACCAAAATGCTCAATTGATTGCTGAGAAATTCGTCAGTGATGATGTTGATTTAATTTTCGGTAATTCAACGCCGAGTACACAATCGGCTTTAAATGAAACGAGGGATATTCCGATTGTCTTTACGTCTGTAACAGATCCTATTGGGGCGGGGCTAGTCGAATCGATGGAAGCTCCTGGTGGCAATGTAACAGGTACAGCTGATATGCATCCAGATGCTGTCTTTCAAGCAGTGGAATTAGTTGAACACTTAGGCTATGAATCAATCGGGTTAATCTATAATTCTGGTGAACAAAATTCAGTGAGACAAATCGAGTTAGTCAATGAAGTGGCAGATGAAAATGGTCTAGAAACTCATGAATCCACTGTTTCAGCTTCATCAGAAGTCATGCAAGCAGCAGAGTCATTAGTCGGGCAAACAGACGTATTCTTAATTATTACCGATAATACAGTCGTTAGTGCTTTAGAGTCCGTTCTGTCTGTAGGTCAAGATGAAAGCATGCCAGTGTTTGTTAGTGAGCTTGATTCAGTCGAGCGTGGTGGTTTTGCGGGTTACGGGTTTGATTACTTTGATATTGGCTATGAAGCGGGTGAGAAGGCGGTTCAAATCTTACAAGATGGCGAAAACCCTAAAGATATCCCAGCGTCATATCCGCAAAATCTATTTTTACAAGTGAATGAAGATGCTGCTGAAAAGATGGGCGTTGAATTAACAGATGAGTTAAGAGAAAGAGCGGAGATTGTCACGACAGAAGAAGAAGGTGAGTAAGGCATGATGACTTCATTATATGGCGCAATTGAATCAGGCTTAATCTACGCGATTATGGCACTAGGGGTGTATATTTCTTTTAGACTGCTAGATTTCCCAGACTTAACGGTTGATGGTAGTTTTGTAACGGGTGGTGCGGTAACGTCTGTCATGATTGTTGGCGGCACGGACCCGTTTACGGCAACGATCGCTGGAGCTATTGCGGGGTTCTTTGCTGGGTGTATTACGGGTTTACTGCATACGAAAGGCAATATTAATCCACTTCTAGCAGGGATTCTCATGATGATTGCTTTATATTCTATTAATCTTAGAATTATGGGGCAGCCGAACATTCCGCTATTAAATGAACATACGCTGTTTACGACGTTAAGTGGCTGGTGGGAAGCGTGGAATTTAGAGACGATCTTCATGGCTCCGTTTCATTGGTTAGGAATTGCCGATTTTGCACCAAGGTCATTATACGCACTAATGTCACTTTTAGTACTGATTATCATCGTGAAAAAGTTAATGGACTTCTTCTTACGGACTGAAGCGGGGACGACTTTACGCGCAACAGGTGACAATCAGAAGATGGTTCGTAGCTTCTCAGCGAATACGAATCTTTACATTATCGTTGGTATGGGTGTTTCGAACATGTTAGTCGCTTTTAGTGGTGCAATGGTCGTTCAACATAGTGGCTTTGCGGATATTAACTTAGGTGTTGGCATGATCATTATCGGCTTAGCATCAGTTATTATCGGTGAAGTGCTATTTGGTAAAGACAAAATTGTACGCATGACGTTGGCTGTGATTTTAGGTGCGGTCGTTTACCGGATTATTTATTCAATGGCGCTTCGAATCGATTTCTTAGAAGCAAGTGATATGAAACTCATTACAGCACTGATCGTCGTTGTTGCATTAGTATTCCCACACTGGCTAGGCCAGACTAATGCCAAAAGTCAATATAAAAAATCGAAAGCCAAAGCAGCAAGTGGATAGGAGGAGAGACGATGCTTAGCTTAAGTCAAATTCATAAGACCTTTTACCCGAATACCCCAGATGAGCGGTTGGCGTTAGTTGGTGTGAATCAAGAGCTTGAAGCGGGCGATTTCGTCACGATTATTGGAAGTAATGGTGCTGGAAAGTCGACCCTCCTGAATACCTTAGCAGGCTCAATCATTCCTGATGAAGGTGAAGTCAAGGTGGATGGCCGAGATGTCACGCGCCTTCCTGAACAAAAGCGCGCTGCTTATATCGGGCGAGTTTTCCAAGATCCTATGGCAGGAACCGCACCAGGCATGACAATTGAAGAGAATATGGTCATCTCACTCGGACGGACGAAAAGACGCAGCTTATTCCGTGGCGTGTCAAAACAACTTCGCGAGCGCTTCCGCGAACATCTAGCCACATTAGAAATCGACTTAGAAGACCGCTTGAATACGAAAGTCGGCTTACTATCAGGTGGTGAGCGCCAAGCGTTATCACTTTTAATGGCAACTTTCACCGAGCCGAAAATACTACTGTTAGATGAACATACAGCCGCACTCGACCCATCGAAACAAGAGCTGGTCTTACGCTTAACTCGTGAGCTAGTCGAAAAGCACAGCTTAACGACCGTCATGGTCACACATCAAATGGAACAAGCGATCGAATTCGGCAACCGCCTCTGGATGATGGACGAAGGCAAAATTATTTTCGAAGCCAATGATGATGAGAAAGACGAACTCACTGTTCCAGATCTCCTTCAGAACTTCGAAGACATTCGTGGGAAGAGAATGGCTAGTGATCGTGCGTTGTTATCGAAATAACCGCTAGAACCCTCCTTAATTTGGAGGGTTCTTTTGAATTGTCGGACACTGTACGTTATGAGTTACTCTTTCGATTCTATGGGCTATTTAAAACCTGATAAAGGTTTTAAAGCAATTTTTCTTGAAAAATATTAAATTTACTGTTTTTTGAATTTTTCCTATGAATATTGTTGTTTCTCATCGATTTTTGACTCATTTTTACAGTTTAAGTAGTCAGTTTGAACAAAAAGCTTATTTTACTTTTTTGAAAATTTTAATTATGATATAAATAAATTTTCACAAAAAGGAGAGAATTAAATGGAAATTAATGAAAACCCTCGTATATCTTCAAAAACAATGGCTGTCTTGCCACATGAATTATCTGATGGTGTTTATGGTTCTTATGTCGTCAATACTGATGATGAGTATTATAGCTACTTAACACCTAAACAGTTAATGGATGATATTTGTAATTACTTTTCCTGTAGCTTAAAAGGTCGTCTCGATGGAACACGTAAAGTTTTTGGTGTAACACGTAAAGCACCTATTGTAGTTGAACCTTCTTCTGGTATGTTCTTTATGCCAACAACTTCCCCACACTCTAATGAATGTGCATGGATCGCACATAGCTACGTATTAAGGCTGGAGCGCCTTGCTCCGAAGATGACACGTGTTGACTTTTATGGTGGTAAAACATTAACGGTGAATTATTCCCACACTTCTTTAACCAACCAATTAAATCGCACAGCACAATATCGTCATTTAGTCATGGAGCGCATCACCAATTACCAACCTTAAAATAACTTTGACACACCTCAACCTAATTGCTAAAATACATCTAATTATCTGAAAAATGTTATAAAGCAGGTGTATATAGATGTATGATGTTGCGATTATTGGCGCAGGATCGATGGGGATGGCTGCAGGTTATTATTTAGCAAAGGAAAATCAGCGGGTCGTGTTAATTGATGCGTTTGACCCGCCTCATAGTGAAGGTTCTCATCATGGGGAGACTCGGTTAATTCGCCATGCTTATGGTGAAGGGGAGAGTTATGTTCCTATGGCGGTTCGGGCACAGGAATTGTGGGATGAGCTTGACCGACAAGTTGATGAGCAATTGTTCTATTCAACTGGTGTGTTAAATATTGGGAACAAGCAGTCTGATTTCGTTAAAAATGTGATTGAAAGTGCTAAGACATATGAGTTGAATTTAGAGGTGTTAACGGCTGATGAAGTGAATCAGCGTTGGGAAGGTTTTCAGCTTGATGATCACTTAATGGGCTGTTTTGAACCTGATTCTGGTGTTTTAATGAGTGAGCGTTGTATTAGGGCGTATCGTGATTTAGCTTTTGATGCTGGTGCTGAGTTTAAATTTAGTGAACACGTTCAAAAGCTCGAGGCCCGAGACGATGAGGTGACGATTACGTTATCAAATGAAACGATCCAAGCTAAAAAGCTCATCATTACAGCGGGTAAAGGGACGAATCAAGTGTTACAGCACTTAAATGAACAATTGCCTTTAAATCCTACGCGTAAAACATTTTCGTGGTTTCAAGCTGATGAGGAACTTTATCATCGTGATTATTTTCCTGGGTGGGCTTATGATGTTGATGGGAAGACGTTTTACGGTTTTCCGAGTGTTGAAAATCAAGGTGTGAAACTTGGGCGGCATGATGGTGGACATGCATTAGAAGACGTGATGAATTTAGCGTCGTTTGGTCATTACGATGATGATCTAGTTGATGTCACAAGCCAAGTTGAGCGGATTTTTAAAGAACGAATGTCTCATGATGAAGGTAAAGTATGTACTTATACGAACACGCCTGATGGGCATTTTATTATTGATGAACTTCCTGATTATATGAACATCTATGTCGCGTGCGGTTTTTCAGGGCATGGGTTTAAGTTTAGTAGTGTTGTTGGTGAGATTTTAATGCAATTAACACTGTACGGTGATACGGAATTTAATATTAAACCATTTCGTTTGGGTCGGTTTAATGATGGAAGAGGTTTGAAACAAAGGGAATAAGAGTTCTTAAATCACGAAAATTTAACGTATTTCCGAAAGAAGTCTCCCTCTTCAAGCGCGTGAAGGGCGTAGCTTAGGCGGTAAGGGG
>NZ_BAAACZ010000030.1:0-51042 GCF_039521975.1 Alkalibacillus silvisoli
TTAACTTAAATCAAGTGATAAAACGCGTCTTCGACTTTGGTTGATTCTTATCTAGTTTTGAAGGTATTGAAACCTTTTAAAAATGTTTAAAAGAGTTTAAGAAAAATGAATTAAAGCTCTTGCATTTTTACTCGAAGGTGAATATAATATAATTTGTTACAGCAAATAAGACATGTTTAACTAATTTTTGTCCGGTGGTTATGGCAGAGAGGTCACACCTGTTCCCATGCCGAACACAGCAGTTAAGCTCTCTAGCGCCGATGGTAGTTGGGGTTTTTCCCCTGCGAGAGTAGGACGCCGCCGGGCTAATTATTTCTCCTTCCTGGACAGTTTTAAATATTCCAGCGTAGCTCAGTGGTAGAGCAGTTGGCTGTTAACCAATTGGTCGCAGGTTCGAATCCTGCCGCTGGAGCCATTTTTCTGGAGAGCTGTCCGAGTGGTCGAAGGAGCACGATTGGAAATCGTGTAGGCCGCCAACGCGGTCTCGAGGGTTCGAATCCCTCGCTCTCCGCCATAGATCTTTATATACGGCCCATTGGTCAAGTGGTTAAGACACCGCCCTTTCACGGCGGTAACAGGGGTTCGAATCCCCTATGGGTCATTTCTCGGAGGATTAGCTCAGCTGGGAGAGCACTTGCCTTACAAGCAAGGGGTCGGTGGTTCGAGCCCGCCATCCTCCACCATTTCTAATAATGTCATTATTTTTAATCTGGGTTCTGAATTAAAAGAACTGCAGTCAATAGCGCGGGGTGGAGCAAACCCGCTACATTGAAAAACATCTTCGCAGGTTTGCGAGGAGCGTAGGCTTCAATGAAAATACTTGCAACGCGACGAGCAGTCGTACGAATTAAACTTATATAGTCTGGGTTCTAATTAAAAGAACCGCAGTCAATATCGCGGGGTGGAGCAGTCTGGTAGCTCGTCGGGCTCATAACCCGGAGGTCGTAGGTTCAAATCCTGCCCCCGCAACCAAATTATATTACCGTAACTACATTGAAATACTACTATGTAAGGTGATATCGGGAGCAACCTAGGTTGCAACCAATAATGGTCCGGTAGTTCAGTTGGTTAGAATGCCTGCCTGTCACGCAGGAGGTCGCGGGTTCGAGTCCCGTCCGGACCGCCACTTTTATAATTACATAGCGTGAATTTCACAATTTTATTTATTAATTATCTGGCTCGGTAGCTAAGCGTAAACATCAATGAACCACATCCGTGTAGCTTTGCGAGCAAGAAGACATCTAAGAAAAACAAAAGTCTGTGAGCACACAAATGCTTCATAAGTAAGCGTGAGTTCTACAATATTATTTACTGTTTATTTGGCTCGGTAGCTAAGCGTAAACATCAATGAACCACATCCGTGTAGCTTTGCGAGCAAGAAGACATCTAAGAAAAACAAAAGTCTGTGAGCACACAAATGCTTCATAAGTAAGCGTGAGTTCTACAATATTATTTACTGTTTATTTGGCTCGGTAGCTCAGTCGGTAGAGCAACGGACTGAAAATCCGTGTGTCGGCGGTTCGATTCCGTCCCGAGCCACCATGTGTTTGGAGGGGTAGCGAAGTTGGCCAAACGCGGCGGACTGTAAATCCGCTCCCTTTGGGTTCGGCGGTTCGAATCCGTCCCCCTCCACCATTTAAATAAATTAAAAACGTAGGGGTATAGTTTAATGGTAAAACGAAGGTCTCCAAAACCTTTGATGTGGGTTCGATTCCTACTACCCCTGCCATTTTTATATGGCGGTCGTGGCGAAGGGGTTAACGCACCGGATTGTGGCTCCGGCACTCGTGGGTTCGATTCCCACCGATCGCCCTTTTTTGGGCCATAGCCAAGCGGTAAGGCAACGGGTTTTGGTCTCGTGATTCCCAGGTTCGAATCCTGGTGGCCCAGCCATTATATGCGGAAGTAGTTCAGCGGTAGAACACCACCTTGCCAAGGTGGGGGTCGCGGGTTCGAATCCCGTCTTCCGCTCCAGTATCACATTATTTGTATGTCGATCATACTGTATACGGTGGCGGCATAGCCAAGTGGTAAGGCAGAGGTCTGCAAAACCTTTATCACCGGTTCAAATCCGGTTGCCGCCTCCAAAATTATAAGAATACATAATCCAAAGTTGGTAAACAAACTTTTTGTTTATCAACTTTTTTTGTTTTATTTGAAATATTATTTTAATAATTAAATGTACGATTGACACAAAAAATTAATAAGGTTATAATTATTATAAATTTTCAGTTAAATTAATTTACTTAATTATTTAAATATGAAAGCGTTTACTATAATACTAAGGAGATCGGGTAACTGATGGACTTATCTAATTTACTTACAGAACAAAGAAATGAAAAAAGTATGAACTTAGACCAACTAAATACTTATGATATTTTAAAAACGATTCACCGAGAAGATCAAAAGGTTGAAAAAGCAGTTGAGGAAGTACTGCCAGAAATAAATGAGGTCGTTGAGAATGTGTATAAACGCTTAGCGAGTGGCGGCCGTTTATTTTATGTAGGTGCTGGTACGAGTGGAAGGTTAGGTTTTTTAGATTCATCTGAATGTCCACCAACTTTTATGACGTCACCTGAAACGGTACAAACTTTAATGGCTGGTGGCATTGATGCTTTTTTTGAAGCTGTTGAAGGGTCAGAGGATCATGAAGAACAAGGTGAGAAAGATATCGCCCGGAAAAATATTACCGATTTAGATGTCGTACTTGGAATCACAGCAAGTGGGAGAACGCCTTATCCTATTGGTTCTTTAAAGTATGCACAATCAAAAGGGGCTTACACCGTTTCACTGACTTGTAATAAAAATTCAGTGATTAGTCATCACGCTAATGCAGCGATTGAAGTATTAGTTGGACCTGAAGTATTAACTGGATCAACTAGAATGAAAGCTGCAACTGCGCATAAAATGGTCTTAAATATGATTAGTACAACGACAATGGTGAAGCTAGGGAAGGTCTATGAAAATTTAATGGTAGATGTACAGGCAAGTAATTATAAATTAATGAATCGGGCAAGACGAATTATTATGGATCTTACAGACGTTTCTTATGATGAGGCAGACCGTGTATTAGCTGCAACAGATAATCAGGTTAAACCAGCACTCGTCATGCTTAAAAGCGGTGTTAATTATGAAGAGGCTAAAAAGGCGATTACAAAATCTGATGGTTATGTAAGAGAAGCGATCAATTATGCTGTTGGTAAAAGTGATGTTTGAAATCGCATTGGTAGATAACTATTAATGCGTTTCATATATTAAAAAGTAAAAAGGGGGAGGACACGTTGAACAATATGTTCAAAGGTCACTACTTATTAGTATTAATGTCAGTATTGTTTTTGATCTTTGCGGTTGGTTGTGCTCCAGATGAGGCACCAATTGATGATGGTGAAGGCGAACCATCGGAAGAAGAGGAAACAACTGACGAAGATGAAACAGGGGATGCAGATGCTACTGATGGTGAAGTTAGTGGCGAGTTAGAAATTCAATACTTTGTTGGAGGATATGGAGATTCATGGTGGAAAGAAGTAATTGAAGACTTTGAAGCTCAATATCCAGATGTAGAAGTTGTTGAACATGCAGGGGCAAATATTAATGAAGAAATGAGAACGCGCTGGGTTTCTGAGGATCCACCTGATGTTGTTTACATCGATGGAGCAGGTTCAAGTGAAACTCAAATGGTAGAAGATGGCCAGTTAATGAATTTAACTGAGTGGGCAGAGGATATCGAATTAGAAGACGGTTCACCTTTAGTGGACAGCTTTATTGCTGAGCCATCAACATACGATGGTGAGTTATATAGCTTACCATTAGTATTCGATGCATGGGGTACTTGGTATGATATGGCTCGATTTGATGAGCATGGGTATGAAGTACCTAGTGATTTTGAAGGCTTTATGAGCACAATGGGTGACATTCAAGATAATGAAGATATTGAGCCTTTTGTTACAACAGGTCAACACCCTTATTATTTCTCTAGAGGTATGTTATATCCAGCCTTTGGTGCTTACGGTGGAAATGAGCTTTTAGCTGATATTATTCAAGGTGAAGAAGGCGCTTGGGAAACGGGTGAAGCTGTAGAAATTATGGAAAACGTTGAGCGTATGGTGGATGCTGGTTATGTTGATTCAGGTTTAGGTGCATTAAACCATACACAATCACAAATGAACTTCTTATTACATGATAATGCCTTTATTCCAGTCGGTTTCTGGTTACCAAATGAAATGGAAGGTGACACACCAGAAGACTTACAATATGGTTTTATTCCATCACCAATGAATCCTGAAGGCGAACCTATGGCAATCGTACCTGACTTAAGGCCTTTAGCAATTGCTGAGGAAGCTTCTAATCCTGAAGCAGCAAAAGCATTTGTTGAGTTCGTGTTCACTCGTGAATATGCTGAGTTATTCTCAGAGCATACGGGTGCAATTATGAACTTAGAAGATGTTGATTTATCGAATAACCCAGATGTACCTGAATATTTAATTGAGGCAAATGAAATGATTAATGATCCAGAACAAGTTCAAATCTACTATATGCCTCACCCAATGAGTGCAGACTTAGAAACACCATTAAGTGACTCACTAGTGTCATTACTACTAGGAAATATTACAGCTGAAGAGTTTATTGAAGAGGCTGAGGAGGCAGCTGCGGGTTACCGCGGTGAATAAAAGTAGCTGTATGGAATGTAGCGCAGTCTACATTCCATACATTTTTATCAAACTTTTAATAAAAGTGCCATTTATATTTTCGCCATTAGTTAAATCATTCTCATAATGAGCTAGTTTTTTAATACATATAAATAAGCCTTTTCCTTTAGGACAAATAACCTGACATACGAAAGAGTGATTGTATGGTACAGAGTAAAAAACAGAAATATTTATTTTTAGCGTTTTGTTTAATTCCAACCTTTATTATGTTTAGCATTTTTACATTATATCCTTTGTTTAGTGGACTTTATTATTCATTTTTTGAATGGTCGGGGGCTTCTCAAACTAGAGAATTTGTCGGCTTTGATAATTATACTAGACTTTTCAACGATGACATTATTCCTGCTACAATTTGGCATGATTACTTTTTAGTTATTACCAAAGTAGTTGGGATCATGATTATGGCATTATTTATTGCAGTTGCACTAACCCAGCTTAAGATTAAAGAAGCACCATTTTATCGTATAATATTCTTCTTCCCGAATATTATGTCAGTTGTTGTAATTGGTATTCTTTGGACATTTATCTATAATCCGAATCTAGGTTTAGTAAACTCAGGATTAGAGATGATTGGTTTGGAAGAGTGGACTAGGCCTTGGCTTGGTAGTGAAAGGTGGGCTTTACCGAGTTTGGTATTGCCATCAATTTGGGCTGGTATTGGTCTGTTTATGCTGTTACTAATGGGTGGTATAGCGAATATATCGAAAAGTAACTATGAAGCCGCTCGTATTGATGGGGCAAATGAGTGGCAACAGTTTTGGCATGTCACTTTACCACTTATTTGGCCGCAAATTAAGATTTCAATTTTATATATTGTTATTACAACATTGAACGGTTCATTTATCATTGTTCAAGTAATGACTGGTGGTGGGCCGAACAATTCGACACACGTCATGGGTTCATATTTATACCAGCAAGCATTCAATCAGTATAACTTCGGCTATGGTGCAACAATTGGTGTTATGATTCTAGTTATTTCACTGATTACAATTATCATTCTACAATTCTTATTAAAAAGAGAAAAAGTTGAATACTAAAGGGGGGAGTCGCAATGAGAAGAACATTTGGTGAAATGCTGGTTAGGTCAGGAATTAGATTGCCTTTAATATTATGGTCTTTAGCTGTTTTATATCCGATTTTTTGGATGTTTTTAGGATCGTTTAAAACAAATGCTGAAATATATGCTAATCCGTGGGGAATTCCTGAACAGTTTAACTTTGATAACTTCATAACAGCATGGACAGATTATAATATTGATACAAGTGTATTTAATAGTTTAATAGTAACAGGTATTGGCGCGTTATTATGCCTTGTTCTTGCGATTCCTACTGCATACGCACTTGAGCGGATCCGTTTTAAAGGAAGTCAAATGTTATTTACGTTATACATTTCAGCGATGATGATCCCAATGGTGTTAGGTTGGATTCCATTATTCTTCTTATTAGCTCAGTTTAATATGTTAGATAATATTTTTGGTTTAGCTATTGTTTATGCAATCTCGCAATTGCCTTTTACGATATTCGTGTTAACGAGCTTTATGGGGACAATTCCTAAATCATTAGAAGAGTCTGCTGCAATAGATGGTATGTCTCCATATGGCGTACTCTGGAAAATTGTCACGCCTTTAACCATGTCAGGGATTATAACGGTTACGATCATGAATGCGATACAATTTTGGAATGAGTACTTCATGGCATTAATTTTCTTGCAGTCTAGTGAAAACTATACATTAGCACTAGCAATCGACTTTATTAGTAATGAAGCACAATATACGAATGCTTGGGGCGTATTATTTGCCAGCTTAGTGTTCGCGATTGTACCGGTGATCATCTTATATGCTATCTTTCAGCGTCGTATTACGAAAGGGATGGCAGAAGGTGCGATTAAAGGTTAAAATAATTAGTCTTAAAATCCTCTGTGTAAGCAGAGGATTTTTTGATACACTTAAGATAGAATAATAGAAAGTGCTTGTTTTTTATTTTTATATCATCTATACTGTAATCAAACATCAACATATAGATGTTTGTTTTAATTTCAAAACTATATATAGTGTTATAGCTTGTGTTGATGCCTTTAAAAGGCTTAAAAGGGAATTTGGTGAGAAACCAATACTGCCCCCGCAACTGTAAACGTGACGAAATGGAAAACCACTTTATAAGGTTAGTGTTTGCTACTTATAAGGGAAGGTCCAGATTAGGAAGAAGCGTAAGTCAGGAGACCTGTCTACATGAGCCGAGTTACATTTTCTTCGGGGTGATAAGAGAATGAAGCGACTTGTCATACATATTGGCCTAAATACCAGCCAAAGTATACTCTTGCTGTCGTTTTATTCGCTTCCCCCCCCGTGGAGGCGATTTTTTATTTTTAGGAGGATTATATGACGACATTAACTAAACATGAAACACGGGTTATGAATGGGGAGGTAAAAGAAGCTTTCTCTGAAAAACGACTAAATTTATTTATTAAACAAGTAACAGAAGGATATGAACACTTAAAACTAATATCCTATGAAGACAAAGTCTTAAAAGCTCTTCAAAGTAAAGATGAAGTAACCCCTGAACAAATTACAAATGAATTATTGTTGCGTGGACTAGAAAACATTAGCCCACAGGAGCCAGATTGGACGTATGTCTGTGCCAATATTTACTTGAGGAAGCTTTATCAAAACGCGGCTATTAACCGCGGGTATAATGCGAAAAATAAATACGGTTCATTTATCGAATTACAGCAAGTTTTATCAAATAAAAATATTTACAGTGATCAAATTTTAAAACATTACACAAAAAGTGAAATTGAACAGGTAGCTTCTAAAATTAGTTCTGAACGTGACCATTTCTTTACTTATATTGGTTTAAGAACGTTAGCCGATCGTTATTTAGCCAAAGATCATAACGGTCACACTTATGAACTACCGCAAGAACGTTTCCTAACAATCGCCATGACACTAATGATTAATGAGCCTAAGAATAAACGCCTCGAATTAGTAGAAGAAGCTTACTGGGCATTAAGTAACCTTTACATGACTGTTGCAACACCAACTTTATCAAATGCCGGGAAGTCTTATGGCCAGTTATCAAGCTGTTTTATCGACACGGTCGACGATAGTTTACAAGGTATTTATGATTCGAATACAGATATCGCTAATTTGTCGAAAAATGGTGGCGGAATTGGGGTTTATTTAGGGAAAATTCGCTCTCACGGAAGTTCCATTAAAGGGTTTAAAGGTGTATCGAGCGGTGTCATGCCATGGATGAAGCAGCTTAATAATACAGCTGTTAGTGTCGATCAACTTGGCCAAAGACAAGGTGCGATTGCGGTTTATTTAGATGTGTGGCATCAAGATATTTATAAATTTTTAGATGCGAAATTAAATAATGGTGATGAGCGTCAACGTACACATGATTTATTCACAGGTGTGTCACTTCCAGATTTATTCATGGAAAAAGTAGATGCACGTGATGACTGGTATTTATTTGACCCGCATGAAGTACGAGAAGTAATGGGCTTTAGTTTAGAAGACTATTACGATGAAAAGCGAGGCTCAGGGTCATTTAGAGAGAAGTATGAGGCATGTGTGAATCATCCTGATCTATCGAAAGAGAAAGTTCCAGCAATTGATCTTATGAAGCGGGTTATGGTTAGTCAATTAGAGACTGGAACACCTTATATGTTTTATCGTGATGAAGCGAATCGTCAAAACCCGAACTCTCACCAAGGGATGATTTATTGCTCGAATCTTTGTACTGAAATTATGCAAAACCAAAGTGCGACGACAGTAGAAGAGCAGTATACAGAAGATGGTAAAATTGTCGTCACGAAAGCCCCTGGTGATTTCGTCGTTTGTAATCTTTCGAGTATTAATTTAGGGAAAGCTGTCTTTGATAATGTGCTAGAACGTTTAATCCCGATTCAAGTTAGAATGCTGGATAATGTAATTGATCTGAATACAATTCCAGTCCTGCAAGCGCAATTAACAAATCAAAAATATCGCGCAGTTGGATTGGGCACATTTGGTTATCACCATTTACTCGCACTTAAAGAGATTGTATGGGAGTCAGATGAAGCGGTTGAATTTGCGGACGAGCTGTATGAAAAAGTGGCTTATTTAACAATCAAATCGAGTATGGAACTAGCCAAAGAAAAAAGTCCTTATCCATTATTTAAAGGCTCAAAGTGGCATGACGGTAGTTATTTCGATGATAAAGGCTATCAAGGTGAGGCGTGGGATGAACTGAGGCAAGACGTACACACGCATGGACTGAGAAATGGGTACTTAATGGCTGTAGCACCAAACTCAAGTACGAGCATTATTGCAGGTAGCACTGCCAGTATCGACCCGATTTTCAAAAAGTTTTACTCAGAAGAAAAGAAAGATTACAAGATTCCAGTAACGGCACCTGATTTAAGTCCAAAGACATTCTGGTATTATAAGTCAGCTTATGACATTGATCATACATGGACAATTAAACAAAATGCAAAACGCCAGAAACATATCGACCAATCAATCTCGTTTAACTTTTATGTAAGAAACACGATTAAAGCGAAAGAATTACTGGATTTACATCTATCAGCCTGGAAGTCAGGATTTAAGACCACTTATTATACAAGGTCAACATCATCAGATATAGAAGATTGTGAAAGCTGTGAGTCATAAGGAGGAATCGTATGAGTCAAACAATACATGAAAGAAAACTATATGACATTCATGCACCAAATGCATCAACAGGGATTATTAATGGCGAAAGTTCAAACGTTTTAAACTGGGATGATGTCAGGTTTAAATGGGCTTATCCGATGTATAAAAATATGCTAGCGAACTTCTGGACACCATTTGAAATAAACATGTCAAGTGATCAAAAGCAGTGGGCAGAGCTAACTGATGCTGAACGCGAATCATTTAAGAAAATTATTGGACTACTGGCCTTTTTAGATTCAGTACAAACCGATTATTCAGCAAAAGTAGCAGATTATTTAACCGACTCAAGCTTAGCAGCACTAATGCAAGTGTTATCATTCCAAGAAGTCGTTCATAATCAGTCTTACTCCTATGTCTTATCCTCACTCGTTGAAAAGGGGGAGCAAGATGAGATCTTCGAGTATTGGAAGCATGATGAGGTGTTAATAGAACGAAATCAATTTATTGCTGATGGTTATGATCGCTTCGTCGAAGAAAAATCACCACAAGCCTTTATTGAATCCGTTGTGTATGATGTTGTGTTAGAAGGTCTGTTTTTCTATGCAGGCTTTGCGTTTTTCTACAACTTAGCCCGTAATCAAAAGATGGTCTCAACAAGTACGATGATCAATTATATTAACCGTGATGAGCTGTTACATGTTAATTTATTCGCGCATATTTTTAAAGAAACATTAAATGAAAACCCTGAACTTAATACAGAAGAAAATCTTCAGTTTGTGACAGAGACATTTAGAGAAGCAACAGAACTAGAAGTGAAGTGGGGCGAACATATTATAGGTAATAAAATTGATGGGATTAACATGGAAGAATTAGAACAATACATCCAACACACAGCAAACAAACGTTGTAAATTAATGGGCGCACCAACTCCATTCCCTGAAGTGACAGAAAACCCACTCAAATGGATTAAAGCTTACAAAGAAGTCGATGAAGGTAAATCAGATTTCTTCGAGCAAAAATCAAGACAGTATACGAAAGTGTCAGATGATAATGGATTTGATGAATTATAAAATGAGCAAAAACCAAGAGCACCTTTAAATAGGTGCTCTTACCTTTTTACATCATAAACGCAACAAATGCTATGACCGGGAAAGCAGCAGAAAGCATCATCGCCGTTTTTTGAGTCGTTTGGAAATAAGCAGTTGTCTCTTTGTCGATATTTGGATGTTGAAGGATCTCCCTACTTGAGAATAGTCTAATGAGTCCAACGATAAAGACCAATAGAGCGACAGCAAGCGGTATAATTGCACCTTGAGAACCATCGCCTTCTTCTAAATGCATAAAGCCTACGATGATTAAAATAATTGGGATAATTTCGATCACCGCAACCTTAACCATAAACCGGGTCGTTAATTTTTGTGTAAAATCTCTAGTCACTTCCCCCTGGTTTAGTTGATTTTCTAGTTGATTCATAGATTGACCAAAAGCGATAACAATACCCACCACCACAATGATAGTAGCTATGGCAAAAAACCAAACTGGATCCATTAATCATTTCTCCCTTTCTTATGTATTTTATCCTATAATATATATTAACGAATCATTGACAAAATACGTTTCAAATACTAAGATAAAATATGTTCATTATTATGCCGGTGTGGCGGAATTGGCAGACGCGCACGACTCAAAATCGTGTTCCTTCTGGAGTGTCGGTTCGAACCCGACCACCGGTATTTTTAGGTTAATTTTAGTTAAGGTTAGAAATTCATTAATTACTCACAAATGTTGATGTATTAGCATTTGTGAGTGTTTTTTTATCTTAGACAATACGTTAGAAAACGTTAGAAAATAATTTTTTTCTACACATTTTCTACACATTTATGAGTGACATGTTTTCAAATATCTTTGTTGTATTATTTTCATCTTCTTCTCTTAATTCTTTAATAACATGTGAATAATCTCTATAAGTAGTATCAATATCACCATGTCCTAGACGTTCGCTAACATATAAAATAGATACTCGCTTATACAATAAGACACTTGCGTGAGTATGTCTCAGTCCATGAACTGTTATAGGTTTTTTGATACCTAAGTCCTTTAAAACGTTTTTTAGAAGTTTGTTAGCATTATTGTTACTAATAACACTATACTTTGACGATTGGCTAAAGAAAACAAGTTGATGGATATTAGTAGGTGTTTCACCGAACAGCTTTTCAAATACATTCATGGTTTTTGGATCTATTTTTATTTTTCTAATGGACTGAACATTTTTTGTAGTTCCAAAACCTTCATGCATTTTGTTTAAATATCCCCAAGTTTTATCAACGTTTATAGTATTGTTTTGAAAATCAAAATCTTTACGAGTAAGTCCAACTAACTCACCATAACGCAAACCAGAACTTAGACCTAGTAACAACAGATAATATCCTAGTCCTCGATCTAATCGGTTACGAAGTTCCTTTAGCAACATTTCACTTTCTTCAAATCCTAGGTGTTTTTCATTAGAAGGTTTTGCTTGTACGTTTCCTGTGACTTTAGCTTTACGTGTAAAATCAACGTTAATAATGCTTTCATCAATTGCTTCATGTACACACCCTCGAATATGTGCATTTACTTTTTCAACTGTTTCTTTTGCATGATCAGAGCCATACCAATTTAAAAACTCTTGATATTCCTTTTTACGAATATCTTGAATAGGTTTATCATTAAAATAATTTTTAATGATTTTTAAAGTGTATTCATAATGTGTACGTGTACTATTAGCAATATCAGACTTAAAAACTTTATACCATTCCTCAAAATACTCATAAAGAGGGATCGGTTTTAAGTTGGGTACTATACCTTTTCTTAAATTAGTTTCAACATCAGCAGCTGCAACCCTAGCCTCTTTTTTTGTTGCAAAACCACCTTCTCTAATCGGTTTATATTTACCGTTCACCATACGACTAACAGTGTATTGCCAGGTCTTACCTCGCTTTTGAAAACTCGCCATGTTTACACCTCCTTCCTTAACCTTATTTAAGCATACATTTTTTGTTTTTTGGTAGCATTTCTATAGATCTTTTCTACTCGTTCTCTTGCAATCTCTGCTGGTACATTAAAGTCCTCTGCTAGCGTCCAATGAATTTGATCATCTTTTAGTTTGTATTGGGTTAACATGTGAAATGGAATAGCAGCATAGATCGTAAAGTGTTTTGCATCACGTTCCTGTAATTCTCTGAATGCTTCAGGCATCATCACTTGATTACCAGTGTGCCTAAAGATGTGGCATAACTCATGGAAGAACGCTTCACGTTGTTTGTGTGTCGGTAAATCATAACTAACATTAATTAATTTCAGATCATCTTCTTCAAAAGAATAAGTAAACGGTTGGTCCATAGTTAAGTAGATACCTAACTTACAGCTAATATCGCTTATATAAAGGTCGTCAGGATATAATAATCCATTCTTCCTATAAAATCGACTTACCCAGTTTTCTAGAGTAGTAGGTTGGTACGTTAATTTTGTCATAAATTATCACCTCAAGTGACATTATAAGAACAAACGTTCCTAATTTCAACACTAAAAAAGGTATAGTCATTATTTGACTACACCTTTTAGTTTACTTTTTTGTTCTTTCCATGGTATTACTTTGCTATTTAACCAATCAATACTATGTGTTTTGACTTTGAAATCATCAGCTTGTTTCATGGCTTCATTAGAGAAACGAGAAGAAGTAATAAATCTTGCAAGTAAGCAATTATGGTTTCTCTTAGCTGAACTTAGTTCTCTTAGTTCTCTTACAGTAATTTCATTACCAGACCTTATGTAATGTTTAATTTGAACAGCTTCATATGTTTGATGGTGTCGGTTATAGATTAATAAATCAACCCCACCATCAGCACCTTCTGATGTTTCTTGTGGCTTGTAACCTTTGTCTTTGAAATATAAATAACACAAACGTTCAAATTCTCTCCACGATAACTTCTCCAAAGGGAGTTTTAGTATCTCATCATCATTTAACATCCTATTGTGTGGTACGTCATTACCTTTGTTTTTTTGTATATTTTTTTCTTGCTTATATGTTGAAGTATTCTGATGGGTAGACTTGCCCTTATTTGTCTTTTTGTTTGACGTTTTAGGAATAAGAACACTAACAACTATTGGTACAAAAATAACCAATCCCAACGATATAAAGGGATTATCAATATTTTGTAAAGGTCCCATAAATACAAGATAAGCCATAATTAATGCTGTTAGTCCTGGTAGTATTGCTAACATTGTTACACTCCTAATACTTATTATTATGCTTCCATTTCACATATTCAATATGTTCTTTTATGTCCTCAATCTGTTCTTTTGAAAGACCTTCTAAATCAAAAAAGTGTAAGTTATTATCTTCTAATGGTCTTGGTGATCTACCTCGAATTAAATACTCGACTGATACTTCATATAAATCAGCTAATTTTACTAAGGTTTTATAATCAGGGGTTCTATCACCTTTTTCATAACTAGATAAGGTATTGTTTTTAACTCCTATTTTTTCGGCTACACTATTTTGTTTAAGTTCTTTTTGCTCACGACATAATCGCAATCTTTCATGTAACTCCATAGTTACACCTCCAACTTTATAGTATCATTTTTCGCATTTCGAGAAATATATTTTCTCAAATCGTGAATAAAATTGTTGACATTCACAAAACGTGAATGTAGAATGAACTCATATTCACGAATTGAGAACTAATTGAGAGGGGGAAAGGGATTGGAATTCAACTTCGGTGCTAAGGTCAAGGAAATTAGAATAGAAAAAGGTTTAAAACAAAGCTATGTCAGTTCAGAGATTGGCTATAAATCACCTTCAATGTTAAGTGAAATAGAATCAGGAAAAAAAAGCCTAGATGTAAGCAAAATACCAAGATTAGCAGAAGTGTTAGACGTAAATATAGAACAGCTTTTTTTTGACAAGAATGTTCACAATTCGAGAACTATTGAGTGTGATGAGAAGTAAACTTTCATTTTATATTATTTTTTGACTTTCTTTTGTCGAATTTTGGAAAGGGGTGTAATTTCGTGCAACAACAATTAAATGTAAATCTTAATATTCCTGTACCAGAAGGAACAGTGTTAATTAAAAAAGTCGAGCTTGAAGAATTAAAGCGTAATGAGCTTACTGGAGTTTATTGGACAATGAAAGACTTAGAAAATCGGGTTAATCGGAAACAAGAGTGGATCAAAGAGAACATACTGTACCGACAAAAGTTTAAAAAATTATTAGATGTAGAAAACGGTGGGTTTGTTTATTACCCACAAAAAAGAGGTCAAACATGGTCTTTTCATGCAATTAAGATGGCGGATTTCTTAGATCGCCACTTTCAAGAGATCTTTAATCAATACTAGGAGGGTTTTATTTATGAGCAAATACACACATATCTTTTTTGATGAATTTATGAATTTAAACCAATCACAACAAGCGTTTGTTATGTCGCTTATGATTTCAACATTTACCACGACATTTGATGATTTTAAGAAGGATTACATCAGTGATCAAGAAGTTTATGAATCATTATCAGAAGCAATCAAAACTGCTAAAGAAGTTAGGGAGGTTATATGATGGCACACTTCAGAATGCTTCAACTTGATTTTTGGAAAGACGTTAAAGTCCTAGAAGAATTTACGCCAGAGGATAGACTGTTTTTTATTTATTTACTGACTAATCCCTATACATCATCAATAGGTATTTATCAAATAACGAAAAAAGCTGCTGCCTTTGAACTGGGTTATTCTATTGAATCAATTAACAGTCTGTTTGATCGGTTTGAAAATCATCACAAGTTAATTAAATACAACTCTAAAACTAGAGAGATAGCAATTAAAAACTGGGGAAAACACAACTTTAGAAATTCTGGTAAACCAATATTGGATATGATTTCTAAGGAACTAAAATCATTGAAGGATATCGAATTAATAAAATACGTTTCAGGTCAAATTACAGACCCAAAAATAAAAACATTGTTCGATAATTATTACGATACGTATAACGCATCGTGTAACGATACGTATGACGACACGTATAACGATACGTTCAAAGATGAAGTAGAAAAAAGTGAAAAAGTAGAAGAATGCCGAGATGACGGTATTTTTAACGATACGTCAACGATTCGTCAACGCACCGTACCACGTAAGGGGGGGCAAGAAGTAGAAGTAGAAGTAGAAATAGAACAAGAAGTAGAAGAAGAAGTAGAAGTAGAAGAAGAAGTAGAAATAGAACAAGAAGTAGAAGAAGAAACTCCACAAGCAACTACAACTACTACTAATCTATCAGATGGGTACTTTAATTGTTTTGGTCAATTACCAAACCAATATCAACTTAATGATCTTAATAATTTTAGTAAAAGTCTAGAAGATGATGCTATTCTCTTTGCCATGATTAAAGCTTCTGATCAAGATAAATCTTTTGGGTATGCAAAAGCCATTATTAAAGATTGGATTAAAAAAGGTGTTACGACTTATGATGCTGCTTTAAGAGAACAAGAACAATTTAGTCAATCAAAGCAACCGCAAAAACAGGAAGTGCTACCAAAGTGGTTTAAGGAACGAAAAGAAAAGCCACAACAAGAAGATTATGAACAATTAAGTGAAGAACATAATCAAGAAGTGAACTCTTTTTTTACTCAATTTAAAAAAGGAGTTAAAAATGAGAAGTAGAGAACCATTATGGGATTTTTATAGAAGTGTATTTATGCTATTTGTCTTTTGGCATCATTTTTACTTAACTTTCCCTGATCTCTTTGATTACGTTAAGTGGTTCAACCCATTTGCTGAATTATTTGTAGGGTTAGCAGGTTTTATGATCGGTTGGATCTACTTAAACCGTAGTCATGGCTTAAAGTTCTTTAAAAAAGGGGTTTATGTGTTAGGTGCATATCTTTTAGTGGCTATTCCATATCAAATGTTAATTAACCCTAATTGGCATTCGCTAGTAGATGTGCTGTTGCTAAACACATCAAATACATTGATTGAGGTATTAAAGCTTTATGGTGTTCTATTTGTTTTTGTACCGATACTGATCATTATTTTTAAAAGAGCAAAGATATTTGTTTTGTTGCTCTCACTTGCACTATATCTAATTGGTATAAATGTGCATTTGGAAGGCATGTTTTGGGATAACTTACTTAATCAACTTATGATCTACCAGTTATATTTTGTGATTGGCATCTGGTTAGGTCATTTATATACCAATAATTTATTAATCAACCGTAAGAATATTAAACTATTATTCGTTTGCTTTGTGTTAGCCATAATTGCCCAAATTTCGCATTTTGGGTTCGGATTAGACAAATACCCTTACAACATTCAAAAAGCTTTAAATAACGTTTACATGATTCCTGTGTGCCTGTATTTGATTTATAAATTACATGATTCGATTAAATTCACGTGGTTATATAAACAAATTACAGTCATTGGTCGACATTCATTAGCCGCTTTTGTGATTTCGGAATCAACTAGGATTTTGTGGCTGTTAATACCTGTTTTGCTTTTTGATATTGAAGTGAGTGAGGTGTCAGCAACAATCATTAGCGTATTTTATGCCACTTTATTAATTTGGTTGGTTAACCAATATGCTAGGGCAAAGCAATGTATAGGAGGATTCAAATATGCAGCAAACAACCATTTACGATTATATAGGCATTGAAACAGACCCGGTTTATAAAAGGATTAAACATCTAGAAAAGGGTGAATCTATCAAACTTGGTCATGCGACTGTTACCAAAAATGAGTTTGGATTATACGAATTAGAAACTAATTCAGAGCATGAATCTGCACATGATCTAATTGATTTTTACAACAAAATTGTGTTGCAAAATATGGAGCTAAGCCATGAATGAACAGTTACAAAAATTAGTTATATATGCAGAACGCAAGGTAGGTCGGAAGTTATTGAGTCATGAGGTTAATATTCTTAATTGGATTTTGACCTTTGAGTCTGATGATCGTGAAGATAAATTAAAGCTATTAGATTTGTTTGTCAGAACACATAGTTAGGGGGATTGTAATTGGCATTTGTCAGTTTTAGTAAAAGCAATAATACAACATATGTTTACTTAAAGGCTTATCACCAAAACGATTACCTAGACAACACGTATTATTATTTATACTCGTTTGGACGAATAGACAAAGCAAAAAAAGAAATGGAGAAGATGATCCAACACTTTGACATTCTCTTTCCAGAAGAATTAGAAGAGGAAGGTTTTACTCATGACGATCTAAAAAAATGGCATAAACGAGTTAAGTATAAATTGTTAGAACAGACAACAAAAAACGTGCGGTAAATTAAAGATTATTTATAATCTATAATTTATTCCGCCTATCGCCTATCGGGTCTGGGTTATATCTGCACAAAGATACAAATACATAAGCTTTAAACATCAAGAATTAAGTGCGGTATTTTCCACGAAAAAACACAAAAATAAATTAATTTCAAATTTGTATATAGATAAATTAAAAAAGCGAGGTGAAGGAAGTTGAAGGTAACAAACAATGGCAAGGGACTAACAATTGAAGCTGATTATGTTGAATCAGCCATTCTTACAGAAGCTCTAAGAAAAAGCGTTCTAGCTTATGAACAGGAGAATTCAAAAGAATTTGCAGATGAAGCAAGGGAAATAATCAGCGATTTGATAAATAACCAAGTTGTATAGTTGTTATGGTAAGAGGTTTTAAATTGATTCATGACGGATTATGTTTATTAAAAATTAGATGGACATTAGACGGATAAAACGTAATAGAAAGGATGTTAAGAATGTTAAATAAAGAGCATTTATCAGAAATGAAAGGTATCGAAAACGGTGCGACAATTTGGGGTTATAAGAACGCTAAACTGTTAAGAGAAGTACAACGATTTGACAGTGAATTACTTACGATTATTGATGACTTACAAGAATTAGAACGAATCGAAAATAAAGTGTATGACGGTGCTAAACAATTACCTTACTTTGGTGCAATTCTCAGCGAAAAAGGAAAAGAATTTTTGAATGAACATATTGCGTAATTCGACACTTAAGTTTAGTAAGAAAGGAGAAATCAAAATGAACTATACAAAGTTAGGCGAATTTGTTGAATCATTAATGAAAAGCGTTGTAAAAGGTGAAATTGACGAGAAAGAATTTGTACAATTAGTTGACGAAAAGATTAGCGACTTGAAGAAGGTAAGTGAATAGTACGACCAAACAACGAAGGAGTGTTTTTGTGAAATTCGGTGACAAAATCAGCACTTGTGAATGTTGTGATAAAGAAAAAACATATCTTCAATATAGCAGATACTTCATTGGTTGGATTTGTGAACACTGTTGGGAATCAGTAGCAGAAAGTGTAATCAGTGGTGAGTAGTCCGAAACTAAAACGAATTAAATCAACTCTTGTCGGTATAGTCAAAAATTTGACTATACCACTTTTTTTATGTCGTTTATACAATGGTTTTAACACATTGAAGGGAAGAGGAATCATGCCAGAAAACGAAAACCTTCAAGATGAAGAAATGGAGCAAGAGGAACAAGAGCTAGATGATCGGGAAGGCGAGGAAGAAACTGAAGATCAATTAGATGAAGATCAAGAAGAAGTTGAATCTGAAGAACAACTCAATGAGGAACAAGAAGAAATTGAGGATCTAGAAGAGGAACAACCTGATGAAGAGGATAAAGAAGAACCTGAACCAGATGTGCAGATGGAAGTAGATGATCCGCAAACTGAAGATACAATTAGTGTTATCGAAACAGATAGCGGGTTCATACACATTATTCATGAAATTAGTTTAGGTGATATTTTATTAATTACTATTCTTGTCATGTTGCTATCTTTTCTAGTGATTAAGGCGATTGTGAGGCGATAAGATGTACAGCTATTTAGAATTTGATTTTGACGCTGTATTCATGACTTATATAGTCATCATTTTGAGTTCAATTGCTATTTATTTTCTTGCTCATTTGATCATTAATGCTGTAAGTAGGTGGAAAGATGGAAGTTAAAACGATAGTTTATGAGGCATTTGGTGTCGTTCTTGCTAACCCAGATGTGATGATTTTGATTGCATCTTTCACAATTGTTCTCACCGTCTTAATAACTATTGTTGATCTATTTGACAATAACAGGAGAGTGTAATTATGGGTTCGTTACAAGGTGTTTTTGATTGGGATTTCTTTTGGGGTACATTCGGATTCATATTACAGCTAGTAGCTCCCTTCTTAATGCTAGTAATTGCTATCTTTGCAGTTGGCTTATTACTTGTCGCAGTTGTAAATGCCGTAAGAAACAGTAGGAATTAGGTGATCTTATGCTACCTGAATACCAGTTATTTTTAGATGGTGAAAACTTGGATCAATTTTGGCAGATGGTAAGGTGGCTTTTATTCTTTATAGCACCTATCATTATGATCTTTTTTGCAACTGATGCTATTAAGTTATTAATAAAAGCGATAAGGAAAGGTTTGGGCATGGAAACAACTGAAAAAGATGATGACGATTATGATGTTTATCGTTACTAATCTAGCTATTAATAGCTAGTTTAATAAAATTTTAATTTATTCTAAGGAGGAATTTATTATGACAAATACTATTTTAGGTTCAACAGGTGGAGTTGACTTTTCGGGTGTATCACTTCCTTTTGATGCGGGTGAATTACTAGATGCAGCAATGGGACTGTTAGGAGTTGTTGGTCCATTCGTATTACTAGGACTTGCAATTGTCTTTACTCCTAAGATCATTTCACTTATTCGCAGTGCAGCGGCTACACGTGGTCGCAATAACTAATTTAAAAAGAAAGGGGGCATTGCTCCCTTTTTTTAATCCTAAAACGTGGGGTTTTTTAAATGAAGAAAAAATTACTAATGAGCGTAATGATTTGTTTGTTGGTGTTACATATGCCGATTACATTATTAGCTTTTCAAAATGAAACATACAATTTTGTTGAATCCTATGAATATTTTGAAGCTGGTGAGTTATGGTCAACAGATGCAATAAGAGTTGAGGTTGTAGAGAGCGTTTACTCCTATGAAGCAGAATTATATTCAAGTGGTGAATTGGTCGAATCAATGAACGCTGATGTACAACAAAATTATTGGGGGATTAATTGTAATGGTTATTGGTATATCGATTGGTATGACGAAAGCGGAAATTACTTAGGCTCAGATGAAATTGAAGTTTATGAGATTCAAGATCAAGCAAGTGCTTGTGAGAATAGTCACCAACAAGGTGATGGGGGAATGGATAGTGGTGGCGATATTTGTACATGCTTTTTTGAATCACCGCATTGGCAAGATTACGTTGGTCAAATTGATGACATTATTGGAACTATTCCAGAGCCACCTAATTGGAATCGAGTAGCTGATACGTTTTATGACCGAGTTGTTCCACAATTAGTTAGTGATTTTGAACAGATGTTGGGCACAGCACCATCAGCTCCAACTTTGCCAACAGTCGAAGAGCCAAATCCGATTGAACAACCTGAACAGCCTACAAGCAACTTAGATGATCGTAATATCAGTGATAGCGAACCAACTTTTGAAAGTCCTTCCGAAATGGAAGATGCGAGTTTTGATGAAGATGATCTCATGAATGAAGCAGAGGAAATTGAGTTTAGAGAAGATGAAAGTGAAGGGTTTGAAATCAGTGATCCGGTTGATAGTTTGCCAGAGTTACCAGATGATGATTTACCTATACCAGGAGAAACTGATCCAGGTGATTATGGTGATCATCAGCCAGAACAGGAAGAGGTTGAATTTCCTGAAAGTCCATCAAATGATGATGCAGGTGATCCGATACCAGATGAACCTCCCGCACCAGATGAAGGGGAGGAAGAAGCACCTACTCCTGGTGATGAACCGAGTGATGCACCTGTACCAGGTGGATCTGATGATGATCTTGAAGGTAGCGAGTATTACATGGATCAACCTAAAGGGGAGTGAAGATAGTGTCACAACAAGTTTTGCAATTGGTGGTTGATTACGTATTTGGAACTGTCCTTTTTTATTTAGCCCCCATTATTTTAGTGATAGCGATTATTTTGTTTAGTGATGAAATTATTAGCTTAATTTATAGATCGCTTGGTAAGAGCAACGGAAGATATTAATGGTGATTGAGGTTGGTAGATATGAGCCAGTTATTCATAACAGAGTTAATTATACTGGGGATTTTTGGGGATACGTTTGGGGAGTTGTTCTCATTCCTTGGCGATATCGTAGGTTCAATAGCTAGTGTCATATGGGATGCTATTTCTTGGATAGGTAACTTAATTTGGGATGCAATCACATGGTTAGGTGAATTGTTAAGGGATATATTTCAATTTTTGATAGACTTACTTATTTCTTTCTTTGAAGTGATCTATGCCTTGATTGATGGTTTCTTCTACTTTCTTTATAACATTGGTTTATTGGCAGTCAAAGTATTTATGATCTTTTTTGAGGTCGGTAGATTGATTATTAGCTTTATTCAAGGTATTACAGCGACTCTACAGTCATTATTCTTTACACCTGGTAGCACTGGTGGGCATGGTTATTCTGGAATGCTAGGTCAAATATTCGCAGCATTAGAAGTATTCCAGTTAAATGTGATTGCTTATGTATTGTTGTTCATTATCTGGATTAGTACAGCCTTTACCGTTGTACGTATTCTATCTAATTTGAGAGGGGCAGGTGGTTCTTGATGTTAGATGGTATTCGTGATTTTGTAGATACAATTTTTGAGCCTCCTTTAACATTTTTAGATTTAGCCATTAATAACTTACAAAACGTCAGCATGATCACCGCTCAAGGTATAGATTTATCCAATTACACCATGGTTTTTAGAGATATGCCGAGTGAATGGCAAATGGCTGTACAGTCTTTACTTATTGCGGTTGTCATGATTGGTACATTACTTTTATTCAGATTAGTATTTAGAACATATTTTGCAGTGAAGGACGGTGTTAAGTGGTGGTAGATGCGTTTATTTATATGTATGTGGTTGGACTAGGTACAAGCTTGGGGATCGGTACAGTCGTTTGGTTAGGTTATAAGTATCACCAACGTACGAATAACAAGAAAAGCAAAGGAAGAAAGGCGGTTCTCTAGATGTTTAGAAAAAAGAATGAGGATTTCTTTGAGGAAACAGATGACATTCTAGTAGTTTTTGATGATGGACAGAAAACGAGTGATATAAGTCGTATTAGTAGTGTGAATGAAGAATCCATAGTTGTAACAGGAAAATATAACGTACCTTATCATGATTGTGAAATAACAACAGGTCCTGATGGTCGTATTTTCTTTTATCGTGCTCCAAGTGAGTCAATTAAAGAAACAAAGCGTTTAGCAGAGTTAGAACGGAATACAATCCTTAGTCAAATTGCTAATTACCGTTACCAAGAAGAGAGTAGCGTTGATATTAGCAAGATTGCGTTAATCGCTGTGACTATGGTTTCTGTTTTAATGTTAGGACTTTCAAGTTGCCAGGGGTGATTAAATGAATGATCAAAATGCAAAAAATGCAGACAAACTACAGTCAGTTATTAGTGATAACTTGTTCCCAGAAGTACAACATGTGAGTGATGTTAAACAGGTTTTAGAAAACATGGAGAACAAAGCTCAGGATCTAAGGCCTGAACAAATTAAGGCAATTATGTATTTGAGGGATTTAGGCGACAATCCTTACTTACATGGTGAGGAAAATCCGTATGAGGGTTTAATTAAATTCATTATGGAAGGTAAGAAGCTAGTTGCGAACCCTTCATACTACATTGAAACAATTGAAGCATTAATACCAAAACCACCTAAGCCAATTGTTATGGCAGAGAAAGACAAAGGAGGGAAGAGGTAATGGCTTATCACATCTTTATTGAAGGTGGACTAGGAGCAGGTAAGACTTTAACTATGTCTATATTAGCTCACCATTGGCGGCACAAGGTAAGGGAACAGGGTGGCGATATAGCTTTATTTAGTAACTATGGTTTAAAAGATTCATCTAATATGTTCGATTATAAAGATTGGTATGATGTAGCACGAGTGCAGGGGAGCATTTGTTGTTGGGACGAAGCACAAATGGCTTTTGATAGTCGTCAGTCATTGAAAAGCACTTCAATTTACGCAACGCAATTGCTCATGTACGTACGTAAAATGAAGTCGATACAAATGTATTGTAGTCCATCTATTCAAAATGTTGATGGTCGAATTCGTCAGATTGTAGAAGTTTTGGTGAGTGTATCAAACCGTGGTAAAAAAGGCATGGTTTTAAACTTTTTTGATTACCAGGCTAAACAGTATGGGGCAAATGGTAAGTTTCTACATTCTCAATTTGTACCTAACTACAAGCTAAAACAAATATATAAAGCGAACCTTTATGATACGCATAATATGGTACAAGGTTTTCCGTTACCTAATACAGAGCGTAAAGCAAGTGAGTTCTTTGAAGAATTAGAACGTATCCATAATGAAAGTCGAAAGGTGGTAGCGTTATGATTAGTATTTTGCCGATTGAATATAGAGCTAAAGATCCAAGGCAATTACTCTATCATTTCCCATCAATGCCAGTCGTTAAATACGCAAAAATGATGCAAGAGTATAGTTTTAATCACGCTTTGTCAGTTGCTGAAGATGTGGCACACAAAAATGGTTACATTTTAGTGCCATACAAGTGTATGCATTGGGAACGTAAAAAGCGTTTTGTCGATAGACGAGTGAAAATAGGTCGCAACTCATTTTTTATGATGAAGCAGCATGAGTTAACAAAGTCAGAGAAAGCCAAGCTAGATGATTATATTGAGGAATTGGAGGGTGTTGGTTAATGGTTTTATTAACGAATGAAGAAGTTAGAGAGTTATTTCAAGACATGGAACATACCAAGGCACGTATTTTAATTAGCATGAAAAGTTACCTTAACAAGTATCAAGTAGAAGAAAAGTACAAGCTGTTTGAAGTAGCTTACAATGATCTAATTAAAGACTTGAAAAGAGATAAAGTAAGTCCTTCCGTTGATTTAGCTGTTTACCAACAAGATTTATTAAACATGTTTCTAGTTATCTATTTAAACCGTATTAGTGAGCAAAGAATTATCTATATGTTCTTAGAGGTCATGGATCGGATTGAACCTTATTACGTTAGGAGGTTTGTGCTCAATGAAGCGAATTGAATTTGAAAAAGGTGAGTTATCCATATTGTTAATGCTACTTAAGTTCATGAAAAGCTACACCAAACAAGCTTTGATTAATCAGTTTGGGAAAGAGCAGGGGAAAGCACAGTTTAACAATTATAAATCGTTAATTAGTGAATTAAGTCAAGCTGCTGGGAAGGTTGATGAACAGAGTGCAAATGTTGGGGTTGAGTTGAATGGTGAACACGTTAAGATATTGCAGATGTTTTTGACGGGGTATTTGCAGCAGATGGGGACAGATACATCTAATGCACAAGTGTTGATGAATGTTAGAGAAAAAGTGAGTTAGGAGGTGGCATTTTGAAAAAGAAAATATTAATTACAACACTTTTATTTTTATTATTAATACCGTTAACTATTAACGCTGATGAACGTGAATATTATATTGTATTTGATGAACCTATATCCACCGAAGTGTATCAAGAAATAACAATAAATGGATCTGGTGAATTTTATCATTTAACTGCATTTGATCATGATCGTATATTTTCTCCATATCATTCGAGGGACACACCAGAAGAACTACCCTACACGACAGCCTCTATGGTTAGTTCTTTTGAATATATAAAATATTTTAGAATTCGGGGTCATGAGAACAGTAATCTAAATGTAACAGGTGTTGATGTTATACCAGAAACAAACTACACGATTACCACCGAAGAACCACAAGAAAAATTAAACATTAAAGAATTACAATATATTACAAATACAAACTCTATAGAATTAACTTATTTCATACCAGAACATGACGGGTTTAATTATGTCCAGTTTTATTTAAATGAAGAAGTTTACGGAATTACAGAAGAAGAAAAGTATTCGATAACTGATTTAGAACCTAATACAAGTTATGAAATAGGTTTTAAGTCTGTTTATGAAGATGGCGAAGAAACAGAAACAGAAACGATCAATGTTACAACAAATGAACCAGAATTAGAAAACGTGGAAAATATAAGCGCAAATGAAAACATTGGTTCAATTGATTTAATTTACAATTTACCAACTACAAATGGTTTTGATCATTTAGAAATTTATTTAAATGGTGAATTGCATACAACGACAGCAGAAGAAGAATATTCAATAACTGGACTAGAACCTAGTACAAGTTATGAAATAGGTTTTAAGTCTGTTTATGAAGATGGAGAAGAAACAGACTTAAAAACGGTTGACGTTACAACAAATGAACCAGAAGTAGAACCAGGACAACAAGAAGTTCAAAATTTAACTGCCGATAATTCAGAAGAAGAAAAAATAAATTTAAGTTGGGATAATCCAGAATACTACTTTGATAAAGCAATAATTTATCGTAAAACAACAAGCGAAGGGCATGAAGTTTCTTTAAATTCTTTAAATTTTAATCTTTTTCAAAGTTACACGGTGCATGCTGACGAAACAGGGGACGATCACGAACCTATCTTTGAAACAAACGGTACCGAATTTAGCGACTTAACAGTTGAAGAAGGTAATGAGTACGAATACAAAGTCACAACAGAATATGATGGAATAGAATCAGAGGGTGTTTACGTACAAACAACAGCGCCTACACCACCAATTATAGACATTAGTGATGTTAGTTTACCATTTGGAGCTGAAGGATTGTTGGATTCTAGTTCATCAATTTTAAAACTTATTGGTGGCTTTGTATTGTTATCATTAGCAATCATGTTTGTACCTAAGATTATTCGATTAATCGTTGAAGCAGCAAAAAAGAGAAATAAGAATCTAAGGAATACTAGAGTTCGATAAATGATTTTATGAAACACAATAAATAATATGTTTCATAGTCGGATAAGCTACAAACCTTGGTATGACAGCATTTTTATATAAATGCTGTTTCTTTTTAAGAATTTAATAAACTTATTGTATTCTTCTATATAATAGAAAGAAACTCAATGTATATAAAATGAGGTGGTTAAATGGATCTGACAATGAGTTATAAAGAGGCTTATGAACTTGTTAATGATCATGGCTATGATAGTTTAATAGATCATGTTAGTGAGTTGTTTCCTAACAACGTTTTATACAGTTGTAGTACAGGTTGGTTTATGTATGGTGCTAAGTACATTTGTAAGCTACAAGGTAGATATGGTGATATTGTTATAAGTTGGAGTGATCAAGATGAATGAAGTTCAACCAATTAGAGATCCAGAAGTGATTGAGAAAATGAAAAGCATTCTACTAAAACGATCATATAGAGATTGGTTTTTATTTGTAATGGGGATTAATACTGGCCTGCGAATAAGTGACTTGCTAAGCTTAAAAGTGGAAGATGTTAAGAATAAAACGCACATAACCATTCAAGAGCAGAAAACAGGTAAAATGAAGCGTTTTAGGATCAACACTGATCTAAGTGATCATATAAGTGAATATATAGCAAACATGAGTGATCAGGATTATATGTTTAAGTCTAAGCGGTCTAATAAGCCGATTAAACGTGTACAAGCCTATAAAATATTAAATGCAGCTGCACGATCTGTAGGAGTTAGCGAAATTGGCACTCATACCCTTAGAAAAACATTCGGATATCATTTTTATAAAAGAACTAAAGATGTGGCATTGCTGCAAGACATCTTTAACCATTCAGCACCTTCAATTACACTTAGGTATATTGGTATTAATCAAGATATTATAGATCAAGCCATTGATGATTTTAGCTTATAAGAAAAAAATTAGCCCTCAATAAAAATTGAAGGCTAAAATATTTCTACACATATTCTACACAATATAACACCAAAACCCTATTAAAACAGTATTTAGAAGACTATAACAACCCCGACCACCGGTATTACCAAGTAAAGATAAGATAAGTTTTGAATAATACAGCAATCAAGACTGTTGATATATCAACAGTCTTGATTGCTGTTATTTTGACTCTATACTAAATGTGGTGGTGTCCCTAGATACACCATGGGATGAGAAAATCCTCAAAAAATGATAAAAAATGCACCTATTACCTTATCTTTTTGATAACCTAATGTTGTGAGACAAAAGGCAAAAGGAGAGGAAATAAGTGCAAAATCATTTTATCATAGAAAGTGCTGGGGATTAAAGATACGAATGTGGATGTATGGGAAATTCGAGAGGAATTAGGAAGCTTCGTCATCGAACTATTTACCAATGTGAGAAAGCAAAAGTTAGACCAGTGGTTCAAAGAAAGTGACGAATCAACGGCTAAACAAGGATTAGAGGTCTGTATGCAGGCCATGAATGAATCAAATATTGACGCCTTTCACCGCGTAACCAAGACGTTCCAACGATGGAAGACAGAGATCTTCCAATCCTTCATGCATCCATTCAATAATGGCTATATCGAAGGCATAAACAACACGATCAAAGTCTTAAAACGTGATTCATTTGGGGTCAAGCGTTTTGAACGATTAAGAAGTAAAATTTTGTGGCAACAAGGGGTGAAGAGAGCGTTTTAGCTCTCTTTCAAATCGTTCGGTTTTTCTTCGTTATTGTATAATTTGCACAAGGTATTGCTCTATATTATTCGCCATCTTGGTAGCATTCAGATCATTTAATAATTGGATAGTTTGTTTTATTTTTGCAGTACCTTCTTCCTTGTTACCTGTTCTGATGTCATAGGAACCCTTGAGCTGTAATAAATATACTCTTTCCGTTAAGTTGCTTTCAGGGATTGCAATGGTTTCAAGGTAGGATATAAATTCACTAATTTCCTTTTGATATGTAAACTCTTCGTGAAATCGATTCACAGAACCAAGCAAAAATATAATGGTATTAAAAAGCACAGCTGTGATCTCATCATCCACCTTTTTATATTCTCTAAAACGAGCACTTTTTTCATAAGCGGTTCTTGATAGCATAATGACCATATCTGGCTTTAGTAATAGTAACGTTCCATTATAAAGTGTTAATTCATAATATCCCCATACCTCTACTCGAAATAAATAATCAGAAAGGAGTCGAATATCATTTTCTTGTACTCCTTCATCGATATAATCCTTATCTACTATACTTTCATATACTTCAATCAATAGAGCATTATAATGATAGGTTTCTACGCCATATTGCTTCCACTTGTTTATTTGTCCGTTTTTTAATTGCTTCAGTTGTTTCACGTCTCTATTTAAATAGGCAGTGCTTGCTGTTTTAAAAAATTGTTCCAGTTGATCAGGTTGATAATCGTGATGAATGTATAAGAACTCATCAAAGTTCATCATTAGCTTTTCTATTAGTCTTGTCATAAGACTAAGTGTTATATCAGAATCCCCACGTTCAAACTTTGATAGAAAAGAAACAGAACAGATACCATCTGCAAGCTGCTTTAAGGTAATTCCTTTTTGTTTTCTTATCATTCTTAGTGTTTTACCGTATTCCACCACCACTTTAATCCCCCCTGAAAAGATAAACATTCCACTATATGATAATTTTAAAAATCTATAGTTATAATCAAGATACAATAAAATCAGAATAATGAATACAGTTACTTTAATTTAGGAGGAAAAAATAATGGGAAAATTATTAATTAAAAATGGAACGATTATTGATGTGGAGAATGGAGTATCTTTTAAAGGGGCAATTGAAGTAGAAGGAAATAAGATTAAAAGAATGATAAAGCAGGGTGAAGTATTGCCTGAAGGACCAGGAACAATTGATAAAACGATCGATGCAAAAGGGAAATTTATCATTCCAGGATTAATCGATATGCATTGTCATATTAATGAGGGATTCGCGCCTCATTTTGTAGCATCAGGAGTAACAACTGTACGGAACACGGCAGGTAATGTCCTCCTACTCAATAACTTAATTCAAAAACCTGATCATGCATCAGTACCAAGAGTGTACGCTTCAGATAGAATGATTGATGGTTCACCTGGACAATGGGGTCCGACTAGTTATGTTAATTTTGTAACTGACGATCCAGAAGAAGCAAGAATTGAAGTTCGTAGACAAGTAGAAGTAGGGGCGAAATTTATTAAACTATATGGGTGGATTAAGAGAGATGTTATGGGAGCGGCAGCTGATGAAGCAAAGAAATTTGGCTTGGAAGTATCTATTGATTTAATAAATTCTAAGGAATTAACAGCATTAGATGCAGCGAAAATGGGGGTTACATGGTTTGAACATGCATCTGGCTTTGCACAGGAGATTTATAAAGGGTGGAGTCCACTAGCGGATCAAGCAGAGTGGAGTCATATAAATTGGGAAGAACCAGATCAAGAAAAAGTTAAAGAACTGTGTGAGGAAATGTTAGAATACAATGTAAAACTATGCCCAACAATGGTTCTGTTCGATCAAGCAATGAGTTATCCAAACATTTGGTCACCTAAAAATAAAGTGATAGAATCTATTGAAAATAGTAAGCATCCTGTAGAATATTGGAAAAGTCATGAAGAACTTGAAGCGACTATAAAAGAAAGTACTGCTGTTGTAAGCAACTTAACGAAAGCAATTGCTAAAACCTATTATGAGGTTGGTGGATCAGTGGTTGCTGGAACCGATACCCCAGCCTTACTGTATACATACCCAGGGATGGCTTTACACCGGGAACTAGAAATATTTGTGGAAATTGGATTTACGGAAATAGAGGCTCTACAAGCAGCAACAGTGAATGCCGCTAAGTCTATTAATCTAGATGATATTGGAACAATCCAAGAAGGTAAAATCGCAGACCTAGTCATCTTAAATGAGAATCCATTAGACAATATTAAGCATACACAGGAAATCGATTTAATAGTTAAAGGTGGAAAAGCATACAATCAAGAGGATATTTTGCGTAGTATTCCAAGCGAGGAAGATGTTAATCGATCACTACAAGCATTTATGGAGAAATGGGAAGCAGTAAATATAAATTAAGTATTGCAGCAAGTATGGAAGCGAAGAATGCTGCAGTGCTTGCTAAGAATGTTCCCATAAATCCTAATGCAGCAATAGTTCCAAGACCACTTGCAATATAACTTGTTTGGGGTGGTGAAACCCGGTTATTTACGAAAAGACTTTTACATGGGTAATAATCGACTATTATATACAACATACTTAAGCACATACACCCAATTGTTTCATATGATGATATCGTGTAGGCAATAATAAAAGGGTGAATATGATGGATAGCAACTTACAAGCAGCTTGTATCGGGCAGGATTTACAATCTAAGGGGATTCCTGTTTTTGAAGGGGACCTTCCATATTTGCAATTCATGTTAGATACGATTCAATACTACTCTACTCCTGTTAAGGAAAGGCGCGATTGGTATCGTCAAGTGTCAATTCTTGTATTCGATCAGGAGGTAATTCGTTTTGACTGAATTAAGTTATCTAACAGCTAGTGAACTAGCACCACTTATTAAAAATAAGCAATTATCCCCTGTTGAATTAACAGAGTCACTTCTGAATCGGATTGAACAAGTTAATCAGTCTGTTAATGCTTATATTACTATAATTCCTGAGATTGCTTTAGAAGAAGCGAGGCATGCGGAAAACCAAATTATGAATGGGTTCTATAAAGGACCTTTACACGGTATTCCAATCGGGCATAAAGACAATTTTAACACGAAGGGCATTAGAACGACGTCAGGTTCAAAGCTGTTATATGATTATATCCCTAAAGAGGACGCTACAGTAGTTGAGAAGCTTTCATGTAGCGGAGCCATTATGTTAGGGAAGTTGAATCTGCATGAGTTTGGCGGGGGTCAAACTAATACAAATCAATATTATGGTCACGCACGAAATCCATGGAATCTATCTTATACGCCAGGTGGCTCTAGCGGAGGAAGTTCAGCTGCTTTAGCAGCGGGATTAACCCCCATAGCAACAGGAACTGATACATTTGGTTCAATCAGACTACCTTCTGCATGGGCCGGTGTATATGGAATAAAACCGACTTATGGATTAGTAAGCGGATATGGTTTACTTAATCTTGCCCGTTCAATGGATCACGGAGGCCCAATGGCACGATCGGTAAAGGATTTGGCTTTAATGCTTAATGTTATGGCTGGCTATGATTCAAAAGATCCGGCTAGTATAAAAGCGCCGATCCCTGATTACTGTGAAAACCTTAATAAAGGAATTAAAGGCGTTAAAATTGGTGTTCCAAGTTATTTCTTAAAAGGATTAGATGCTGATGTCGAGCGTTTGTTTAAACAGGCGATCTACAAATTAGAAGGTTTGGGAGCTAATGTAAAAGAGATAGATATTCCAGAACTAGAAATGGCCGCATATGCTGGCTATGTAACAGTGACAGGAGAAGCGGCTAATTTATATCAAGAGATGTTACAGGAAAGTGCAAAAGACTTTAATTTAGATGTTCGTATTTTTATGGAAACTGGTTTTTTGACAAATTCTAACGAGTATATAAGAGCCCAACAAGTTCGCCGAGAAATGACAGAAGCGTTTAAAAAGGCTTATGAAGATGTCGATATCCTAATCGGACCTACAGCACCTCTGACTGCTTATCCTTATCAATCTAACTGGGTCCAACAAAATCTTGAAGTGATGCAGCGTTTAATTCCTTTTACTTCACCGACAACCCTAACTGGTACACCTAATCTATCTGTTCCAATCGGCTTATCTTCTGAAGGACTTCCTTCTGGGATGCAAATTATGGGTAATCACCTTAATGAGAAGCTGATTTTTCAGGTTGGAAGTGCTTGGGAGAGTACGAATCCATTAGGAGGTCAATTACCTATGCTTCGCTGATTATTGCAAGTAGGTAAAAGCTTGTCTGATAGATTATTCATATCAGCGTTCAGGCCTATTTGAATTGCAAAACCCGAACGAGTTCATATATGATGAATCGTTCGGACTTTCTATTATTAGAACTTATTTTGCCCCAACCTTTTTTCCTTAACGTCTTAATAGGTTTACAATCACCTGGTTTGTTAGGTTAGGAACGATTTCTAGTGAATAAGTCATCTCCATTCTTTCTAGTTTCTTATGTGCATCGATGCCATAAGGACCAATATTAATAACTGGTACATTTAACTCTCGAATGTCCTGATACTCGACATAGTGTTTAGTCCCCCAACCAGGGTTATTGTTTGTTACAGCATCAATGTCCTCTTCACGATCACTAAGAGCAACAAAGCTCATATCAGAAATATAAGGGAAGAAGTTCCTAGTAACGATCGGATACTGATAGTTTGGTTGTATGTCTAAAACGGCTTGGTCTAATGCATCAATTAAGGCGAGTTCGTCCTCGTTTTTCCCTGTTAATTCAATTCTAGGGGAATACAATGACGAGTAAAAAAGGATCATGGTCGGGTCTTTATCCTTCATCCATTTCCATGCTTCTTCTACTACCCGTGCAGCAAACATACGTGTATCTAGTTCAGGGTCGTTTAATAAGTTGTCTTTAAATTCGTTCATATGAGTCTTGAACTCATCACCATTTTCTTTTATTAATAATTGCTCCATTTCTTCATACGTCAATACTCTAGGCTTCCAATTATGTTGTTCATATGGTTGTCCACTAATTTTGCAATAATGCTTATGCCTTTCTTCAAAAGAAGCAAGGGCATTGTTAAACGCAATTAACGCCTGTTCTTTTAACTTTTCAAGCACTTCCTTAGGTGTCCAGGAATGAATAAAGAAGTTATAGTAAACATAAGCAGATAGTGCTGTTTGGACAGTGTAGGTTGGCTTTAAATCCATTTGTTTCAAGGACACAGGTGGGACAGGTGTTTCCCCGTATGCCGCGTTACTTAGTTCTGGATTATAATTAATTTGTGTTGTGAGGTGAGCTGCTAGAAAATTAGGATCCATCCCTTCAAAAGCAGACCCTACATGTGTTTCTGCCCCAGTTATAAAGAAAGATGGTAACAGTTTTCCTCCCGTACCTTTATAAATGTAACGATTTTCATCACCTTCATATCGTGGTGATACAAAGTCTGCATTAATAGCCGCCACATATTCAAATCCGTGATCATTTTTCCAGAGGTTCAACGTTTTTAAGGCAGAAAGAATTCCGTTTGAACCATCCTCCTCATCACATTCTGCTAAGAAGACAATATTGCCTTCTAATTCTTCAGGGTGCTCAGAATAATATTTTAAGAGATACAGGTTACTTGCAACTCCGCTTTTCATATCAAGGACTCCGCGGCCAAATAACCAATCCTTTGAGTGTAAATGGTCTTTGATAGAAGGGGGGAGTTCTTCATCTTCAAGCGATTCCATTAACTCTTCTGGAAAGAAAGCTTTCTCTTCTAATTGATTGAAATCTTCTGTTCCAACTGTATCCATATGCCCCATTAAGATCACAGTTCGATTACTGTTTCCTTTTTTTCCTTTGACAAATGCTAGAACATTGTAGCGTTCTTGTTCATCTTGGTAAGTCTGTTCTAGAAATAGGTGGTCAGGATTTTGAGTGAAATAAGGGAAAGATGAGATCATGTTATATATGGAATGGGCAATGTTTTTTTCCCCATTAGTGTTTACGACACTTTTAGTATTAACAAGTTGTTTTGTGAAAGCTAGTACATCATTACGGCACTGTAACATTGGCTTAACCTCTTTTCTAGTTAGTATATATATTTTATCAAATTTTAAGACTTTATATAGAAGGAAATCAATTTTATAAAACATCCATTAATTCTGTATCTGAGTAAATGGAAATTAGGACTACTGCTTTTTCATTACCAATGTTTTTAACAAAATGAGGTACACTTGCATTCCAGCTAAATGAATCTCCTTCTTCAACTACTACAGAGTCTTCTCCTTGTTCAGCGAGAATTTTCCCTTCTAATACGAGATGACATTCTTCACCTTCATGCGAATGTGGTTCTCCGATCGTTGCACCAGTAGGAAGCTCTACCATCATCATTCTTAATCCACCTTTTGAAGTTAAATGCTCAACCTTTAAACCATTAAAGGTTGACTGATCCCTCGAGTTTTTACGTATGACTTGCATTTGTTTTTTCTTTTCTAAAAGTAAATATGGTAGTGGGACGCTGAGAAATGAAGCGATCGTATTTAATGTATTGATAGAAGGTGAAGTGTTATTATTTTCAACATTGCTAATGAATCCTTTTGAAAGGCCGGTTCCTTCACACATTTGTGCGATTGTTATTTTTTTTCTATTGCGTATTGCCCGTATTTTCGTGCCGATATCCAAATGAATCACCTCTAAAATTAGTTTACTAATAGGAAACATACTTATATATTAGCAAATAAATCGTTGACAATCCACACCACTTTTGTTATCTTATAGACAATATTTTTTCATATAAAAAAACAAATTGACTCAAGTATGAAATATGTAAGTACTTAAATTAAGAAACCAATGGAAAAAGGTGGTTTGTTCATGATACAAACAAAGTCTGATTCAAAGGTGGTTGCGATTCTTCAAGATCGAATACAACTGATCACGCAGGACCAAGGTGCAATTTATTTAGTTGGACCTATTAACCTTCCAGTAAATTTAAATGGTGAAACAGTTAAATTTAAATGGTATAGCTGGATAAAACGCGATGAAATAATAGAAGATGATGAAGAATTGATAAATCAACTGACTTTTGATAATTTAGCGGAATTCCAACAGTCAAGTGTGCTTGTATATGGAGATTTTGAGGGTGATGATGATGCGCTCATTCGTTTTCATTCTATTTGTCACACTGGTGATATTTTCGGAAGTAAAAGATGTGATTGTGGATACCAATTAAATCAATCCATTAAAAAGATCGTCGAACATGGTACAGGTGCATTATTTTACTTAGCTAATCATGAAGGAAGAGGGATTGGTCTATTTAGTAAAGCGATGGCTTACATTCTTCAAGAACATGATTACGATACGGTTGAAGCAAATGAAGCGCTCGGTTTTGATGATGATGTTAGAAGTTATAGTGATGCGATTGAAGTTTTAAAATCTTTAAGACATAAATCCATTACTCTTATGACTAATAATCCTAAGAAAATAGCGGCTCTAAAATATGCTGGGTTACCCGTGTCAAGAAGAGTAATGCTATGGGGAGATCGTTCAGAGTTTAATGAAGAATATTTAGAAACTAAAGTAAATCGTTCCGGTCACATTCGTGAAGAGGAGTTAAGCTAAGATTTAGTTATGATATTGATGCTTCGTTGATTAAAACAAAGAAAGTGTGATGCTTATCCTTTTTTATAGTGTTGCTTTTCTCGTCATTTTAATTGATCAAATATCTAAGTACTGGGCTCGTACGTATTTAAAATTAGGCGATACGATGGTGGTTTGGGACGGTGTTCTGAACTTTACTCATATTCAAAATAGCGGATCTGCGTTTGGATTATTTCAAGGGTATGGCCGTCTTTTTGTTCCTGTTGCGATCATCATTGCTGTTATAGTTATTTTTATGCTTCATAAGGGTTATATAAGTAGTAAGGTTATGAGAATTGGGCTTGCTCTTTATGTAGGTGGTGCGATGGGTAATGCTATTGATCGAGTTTTATTTAATCAAGTCACCGATTTTATTCATTTTCAATTTCGTGAAGGTATTCTTAATTTAGCAGATTATGCTCTTGTATTTGGTGTGATCTTAATATTTATAGATGCGATTATTATTGACTTTATTAGAAAGAGAAAGACTTTAGGAATGTCTTAATCCCCCATATGAAAATAAATTAAAGCTTCTCATAGGTTTACCAAACTTGTGGGGAGCTTTTTTTCATGGATTAAGGAAGTTTACGTTAAAATGTATAGCGTCTTTCGTAGCCCTAGTGTTCCAGACATTCAAAATATGTCATATAACATGATATAGAACAATACAATAGTAAGAGTCTGATTAAATTAGAAAGAGGTGTAGGCACATCAATAAGACCGTTCAATCTCAAGATTATGTCTTTGAAACTTATAAGGCACTTGTCGATGCCTTGTTGCCCTCAACTCATCAATATGGATATGAATCCACTTATAATGCGATCGATTTGGGGGTTCATGAATACCTCATTAGTGGTCTTGATCAGAATATTTCAATTCAAAAGCAGTTAGAACATCAAGCTGTTCCTCTAGCTTACCCCATAGCCATCATGTTAGATTCAGCAGCAACCCAGCTCGTAAATGCCAGTCAGGTACATCCTTTACACAACAGTCAGTTTCCTGATGGGGGAATGTTTTCTTATCTTTCCAAAAATGATCGAATTCGAACGTTATCTGCATTAGAGAATCTAAAGCTCGATCTTTATTTATTGCCATCTCCTTTTCAGAATAATGGTGGGATGGTTAAGTTTATTACAGATGCATTAAATCGTTTTTCTATGTTTGGCTATTATTCAGAATGGCCCGCTTATGGAACGACACGGCTCAATCCCCCAGGTTATCGTACTCTCGAATTCTTTCCCCCAGGTTGGTTTTTAGTTGGGTATCCAGGAGTCTCCTTAGGCTATCGTGATTTCCGTGGATTTTTATTAACTATGGCAGAGGTGAATACATGAGAACAGAACCAGATGTGATTGTTATTGGTGCTGGTGCTGGTGGACCGGTAATCGCTAAAGAGCTTGGAGAATTAGGTATTCGTGTGTTAGTGCTTGATGCTGGTCCTTGGTATGGAAATAAAAAGTGGCCTGAACCAAATAAAAACAGAGGTCAGGTAAAAGAAAGTTCTGATCCAAAAGATTTAGATGGAGCTCTTTACAGAAATCAATTAACAAGACTCGAAAATGACATGGATGATCTTATAAATGGTAAGTTCCGCTGGGGTCCAGCAGATCGCAGGCGTTCGCCTTGGTTTAGAAATGTTCCAGATCGGTCGTTACTATGGCAAGTTTCTGGCATTGGTGGTGGGACACTTCATTACTATTCCAATTCACCACGAGCATTTCCAGAGGCGATCGATAATGAATGGCCAATTAGCTACAATGAGCTCATTCCTTACTATGAAAAAGTAGAAGCGACTTTACCCGTTGAATTTGCACCAACAACAACGAAAGAAGCTCTTTTTTATTTTGGTGCAGAAAAGGCTGGTTATTCAATGAATCAAACATTAGATGTCACAAGCACTGGCTACCGTCCACAACCAAATGCAATCTTACCTCCCAATGAGAATTTAATGAACCCTAACTATTCCATGGAAGAAATAAGTCATATGGAAGGATGTACGCTTTCTGGCCTTTGTGGGCAAGGTTGTCCTTATGGTCCTTCTTTAGAAAAAATGGCTAAACGCTCAACAGTAGTCAGTTATGTTCCTTTGGCAATGGAGACAGGGAATGTGTCGTTTAGGCCAAATACGTTTGTAACAAAGGTATTAACAGAAAATACGGCAGGTGGTGAAAGAAGAGCGACAGGGGTCGAAATTCGTGACACTTGGACGGGTGAGACCGAAGAATTACGTGCGAAAGTAGTTGTTATGGCAGCTGGTTGTTTTGAAACACCTCGTCTATGGTTAAACTCTGACTTGCCATATAACTCATGGGTAGGCCGTGGCTTAACCAATCATTATATGGATGCGGTAACAGGAACCTTTGATGAGAGTACATTAATGGAGATTGTCGGTAGTCCATCGACATATCCATTCGCTGGTCATACTTCAGGAGCGCGACTGGACTATCCAGGGGTTGGTATGATTGAGACTTTGGGTGAAAGTCCGGGTATAGCAGCACAATCTCTATTTGGATTTAGTCAATATGGTTATAATAGTCTCCAACAAAATGACTCTAACATGTGGGACCAACGTGGAAGGCTTGTTGGTTCAGAGCTAGATGAAGCTATGAAAAACTACAGTAGAACGCTATCTTTATTAATTATTACAGATGATGAAGTCCAATATAGTAACCGAGTAGAGCTGGACCCTCATATTGAAGATGAACATGGACCAGTCCCTATCATACATTATTCGCCAAGTGAAAGGTCGAAAAAGAGAAGAGAAGAATTAACCAAAATAGCGACAAATATTTTACGAAAAGCAGGTGCGAAACAAGTTCACCGCAGTGACTTGCCACCGAACTATTTTATCCATATACATAGTACTATGAGGATGGGCTATGTTGTGGATTCATCATGTGAAGCGTATCAAGTAGAACGGCTTTTCATCGCTGATAATAGTGTTGATTATAATGGTTTAGGTGGACCTAATCCGACTGCAACAACACAAGCTCTTGCAACAAGAACAGCAGAGAAATTAGCTTTAAAGTATTTTAGTTAAAGAAAAATCCGAACGAATTCATCATCAATGAATTCGTTCGGATTTTTTGCGTTTAAAAACTTGAGCGCTGATAAATGATCCCGAGTGCTGATAAACCGGGCCTGAGCACTGATAAAAAAATGCCCGAATGCTTACAAAAAATGCCGAACGCTGAATAAAATTCCCCAACTGACTCGTGCTGTTTTCTGAAACGCACAGGTCGTGGCGTTTTCACTGACCAGCTTTCTACGTTCGTTCCCAAAAGCGTTGTTGACTAATGGCATAGACGAAATCATTTCCAAAGTTTGGGTTGTTTGCAGCAAAAACTACTCCGGCTAAGTTATTGTGTTGTGTGGAGTGAATGTAAGACTGTGCAGTGGTTGCTAAACCAATTGGCTTATAGGATTTATATGCTTCATTGATGAAATTCGTTATATTCTGTACAAACTTCCCTTGATTTTTAGCAATGCCTCCAACAACATAGAGGGAGTCATATAAGACTTGATAAGTTGTATTAAACGTCCTGTCTACTTTGATCTTTGTACCATCAGAACCTGTAACATGGCCGAGATTCTCGCTGACAATTTCTACAAATACCCCATTTTGCTTTAGGAATTGAATTGTATTTCTGACCTCTACACTGTTAAATTCATGGCCAATTAAAATACCGACCTTTTGTGTATTGGCTAGATGTGGTGTATTGGACTGGCTAATAGCTGGTGAACTTCTTGATTCTTGAACGTGCGTACCCCTAGGACGATCTACACCTATGTTATCAGCAATCTGACAAGCCATTTCTGTATCAACATTCGCCCACATCTCCACATTTTGCTGTCTGACTGATTCACTTTCGACATACCCCAAGTGGTAACTAAATGTATCTGTAAGGTCTTGTTTTTCAACTGGAGTCAAACTATTCCAGAATAGTCTCGGCTGTGTAAAGAAGTCAAAGAACGATTCACCTGGGCGTTCTCTCGTATTATGTCCTTCTACTTCACCAGGGTAATGAGCGTACCCGCCTTGTTCAGGAGGGGTTTCTGCTGGTGTATTTCCGGCTAATGAATTTTTGTGATAATGAACGGAGTCAACATCAATCCGGTGTCTCAATAAGTTATCACGTAGGTTAAAGTTTTTCTCAACGATTGGTCTATTAACGGGGAGGTTTTCAAAATTGGCCGAACTATGTCTGTGTAACTCTGTATCTCTATAAGCAATCGCTCTAGTCTGCAGGACAGGATCATTAGTAAAATCAATTCCTGGAACTAGACTAGCTGGGTCAAATACTGACTGTTCCTCTTCTGCAAAGAAATTATCAACAAGTCGATTTAATGTTAATTTACCAATTGTTTGAACAGGGATCTCTTCTTCTGGCCAAAGCTTTGTATTATCTAAAACGTCAAAGTCAAACTTAAATTCATCCTCTTCATCAATTAACTGTACACCTAGTTCATATTCAGGATAGGCTCCTTTTCTAATCGCCTCAATAATATCGCGGCGGTGAAAGTCTGGGTCAACCCCTCCGATAATATTAGCTTCATCAAGTAACAAAGAATGAACACCGAGTTTCGGCTCCCATTTAAATCTAACAAAGGTCGATTTTCCTTGTTCATTAATAAATCGAAACGTATTGATTGGCCAGCCTGCCATCATGCGCCAACTTCTCGGTCGACCACGCATTGACATTAACCACATTACCATATGAGCGGTCTCTTGATTATTTACGACAAAGTCCCAAAAGTTATCGTGTGCAACAGTTGCTTGTGGAACATGGGTTTTCGGATTCGGTTTAGCTGCATGAGTTACATCCATAAATTTCATGCCATCAGCAATAACGAAGACAGGGAATTGAAGTGCTAGAGAATCATAGTTTCCTTCCTGTGTATAAAACTTGACTGCAAAACCGCGAATATCGACTGCTGTATCCTTTGAACCTTTATTTCCGATAAAGTTAGAAAAACGACAGAAAACAGGTGTTTTGCGTCCGGGTTCTTGCAGAAAGTGAGCCTTAGTAAGGTGACTTAACGATTGATAATTTTCAAATTCACCATACACACCAAAGCCTCTAGCATGAACGACCTTTTCTGGTATTCGTTCCCGATTAAAGTGTGTTTGCTTCTTATAAAAATGGAAATCTTGTAATAATACAGGACCACGTCTTCCAGCTCTTAAAGACCACTCATCATTTGAAACTTTTGTACCGTTATCATCGGTCATTTTCTTTCCTGGACCAGTATTTTGTTCACGAAACTGTTCTAGTTGTTCGTCTTTTTCATCTCTATAAGGAGACTTCTTGCCCTTTTTTCCCCAATCCTTATCCACGACAACACCCCTCCAAAGATAGATTTCAGTCCACTAACCATATATATTAATGCCGATCAAATTTATTCATATATTTAACCATTATATGTTAACAATATTTCTCTTTTTTCATGTCATGCTGCGAATTAGTAATGAGCATGGGCACGCTAAATGAAAAGAGTTTGAAGACGAATATTTTAAAGTATACTTCCATAGCCGGTATTAGTCCCATTAGTCGTTCTTTACTGTTTAAGATTCTTATGTCTATCCTCATTTGAGTGCTTGAGTGTTTGTTTTTGTTATAATAATATAAAGCTTAAATTGTATATATGGAGAGTTGAAAAACATGTTTAATAGTATCTCAGATGGATCAGAACAATTTGGAATGTCATTACCACAACAAATAAGTAGGTTTATTTTAGAGAAAATAATAAGAGGAGAATTAACAGCCGGTGATAAGATTGTAGAAGAGGAAATAGCCAAAGAGTTAAATACAAGTCGTGCACCTGTACGAGAAGCATTATATTTATTGCAAGTAAAAGGAATTGTTGACCGTGTTCCAAGGAGAGGCACGATTGTAAAACCATTTACAGATAAGGATATTTTAGATTACCTTTTTGTTATGGTAGGGATTATTCAGCAAGGTGTTGACTTGTCCAAAGATAGTTGGACTAAAGAAAACCAAGGTGAATTTCATGGACTATTTGTTAAAGCAAAGCAAAAGTACAATGAAAAAGATGTCATTGAATATCAAAATCATACAGAAAAATTATTTAGATTTATTATTTACATGCCCAATAACAAGGCTTTAATAAAATTTTATGAAGAGGCTAACCAAATATTAAATATATTTGCTCAAGTTCAATGGGACATTAAGACGATGGAAAATTTTCACCCTAAATTTATTGAGTTTGCAACCGCAATACTAGAATCAAACTTTGTACAAGCTAAGGAAGCAATATCTGAGGCATTAAAAAAGGGAAAGGGGTAATCCTTCCTTTTTTATAAAAGTTAAAATTGTCGACAATCGACTTTTAGTTTGATACATTGAATGTGTAAACGTTAACATTAAAATTATTAGAGGGAGGTTGGTCATTGTATGCAATTAGAAGGAAAGAAAATAGTAGTAACAGGAGGAGCCCGAGGAATGGGTGCTGCAACTGTACGTTCTTATGTTAAAGAGGGAGCAATTGTTGCTTCACTTGATGTACTTGATGACCTAGGTGAAGAAGTAGTTAATGAAGTGAATCAAGCAGGTCCAGGTAAGGCAATTTATTATCATTGCGATTTACAAAATCGTTCAGAGATTGAGTCTGTATTTAAACAAGTATCTGAGGCATTGGGTGGTTTAGATGTATTAGCCCATGTCGCTGCCGTTCAAAAGTCAGCCCCTGCTTTGGATATTTCAGATCAAGATTATGAATTTCTTATGGACATAAATGTGAAAGGAACCATAACAATCAACCAAGAGGCTTTTAAACTAATGCGTAAGCAAGGATACGGAGCCATTATCAACTACGGTTCTATATCAGGCTTAAGAAAAGAAGCAGGTGCAACACTCTATTCTGCTTCTAAAGGGGCTGTGATGTCTTGGACAAGGAGTGTTGCTGCTGAATGGGGACCTGAGGGGGTTCGTGTGAATGCTGTTCTACCGGCAATTGATACCCCTATGTATAGAGATGCACGTTCTAATTTAACCCCAGAACAACTTGAAGCTATGGAGAAGGAAAACCAAAAAGAAATTCCACTCGGTGGCAAATATGGTGATCCTGATGAAGACTTAGGTCCAGTAATGGTCTTTCTAGCTAGTGATGCTTCTAAGTTCATTACAGGACAATTGTTACCAGTAGATGGTGGACAAGCTACTGTGAGGTAATGAAGTATAGTATAAAACTAAGTAAAGTGGTGGGCTCTAAGCCTTTTCCTAAACAAAATGATGATGCATGCTTTAGTTAATATAATTTAACTAAAAAATTTTAAATACAACCATCTGAGTATTTATTGATTTCTAATTATTTATTTTAATTTATTGAGCGAGGGAGAGTTGTTCTATGAAAGATAAAACAATTTTAATTACTGGTGGTGCTGGTGGAATTGGAATCGAGACAGCAAAAGCATTTTTAGAACAAGGAGCAAAAGTCGCGCTTGTTGACATTAGTTCAGAAGCTTTGGAGAAAACTAAGAAATCGTTAAATCATCCTGAGATGACATTAACTATCCAAGCAGATGTTACGAAAGAAGAAGAGGTTGAGCAATATGTTGAAAAGACAGTTGAATCATTTGGATCTATAGATGTGTTTTTTAATAACGCTGCTATAGCTGGTCCAGCAACCCCAATAAAAGACCTTGAGAAAAAACAATTTGAAAATATTATGGATATTAATGTAACAGGCGTATTTCTAGGGTTGAAATATGTCATAAAACAAATGGAAAAACAAGGGTATGGGAGCATTATAAATACAGATTCGAATGCTGCATACATTGGCTCAGCAGGTATGGTTGGTTACATTGGCTCAAAACACGCCGTAGCTGGAATTACGAAAACAGCAGCACTTGAGGTTGCGGATAGTGGAATACGTGTCAATGCAGTAGCTCCGGCTGCAATTGATACACAAATGCTATCAGGTATTCAGAGAAATGTAAGTCCGGATGACCCAGGAAGCGCTGGAGAAGCAATCAAGCAGGGAATTCCACTAGGGCGATTTGGTACGCCTAAAGATGTGGCGGAAGTTGTATTATTCTTGGCTTCTGAAAGAACGTCATTTGTTACAGGCTCACTATACAATGTAGACGGTGGTATGCAAGCAGATTAAAAGATTAAAAGATACTTCCACTTTAAGTTGGTATTTTATTTGGGGTATTAACATCTGATCAGATGTTAATACCCTGTTTTTTGATTAATTTGTCTAGTTATGAATTTCCGTTATTTTTATAATAATTATGATAGAATTAATCAATGTCATGCATTAATCATCAACATAGGAGTGGAGTTAAATTGAACAAAAAAGACATTGCTAATATACGCAAACAATTTAAAGTGAATAATGATCTATTATATATTCATGAGATCTTCAACGTTTATATTATGAAAGAATCGAGTGAAATCTACCATCATCAAAGTATGCCGTTTGATTTACTAGAAGAAGAGCAGCAAGAGTTGTTTATGAACAACTTTAAGAAAGTGTTAACAGGTAGATTAGATGAAAAGCTGTTTGAGTTAAAATTCCAACGTAATGTCGAAAATAGCAGTCAGCTCATTCTTCATCAAGGTCTTCTAAGTCAAGGAACTGAGGAATGGAAAGAACAAATGCTTAAGATTGTTTTGAAAATGTTGGAAGATAAACAATATGAAATGGATATTGTTGTCACGTTCATTCGTGCTGAGTTTCGTAATCCGTCTAAGAAGAGTAGTGATGAAACAGAGGAGAGTAGTGGCAATACGGTTTATTCACACCCGTTTATTTTGTGTAGCATGAATAAAACACAAGACCCGAAAAAGGAATTGTTGTTTGATTATGTACAAAAAGAGTTTAAATATAACATTGTTGTTGACCCAGTCATTAATTTACAAAAGCCTATTTCTGGCTTTTTATTTCCTGCTATAACAGACAATGCATCAGATATCAATCACGTGCTGTACTCATCTGGTAAGGCATATGAACTGAACTACCACTTTATTGAAGAAGTGTTAAATGCTGAGGAGGCTGTGACGGCTCAAGAGGATAAAGTCGTTTTTGAAGAAGTAATTAGAAAAGTGGCGGGAGAAAAAATAAACACATCTACTCTTTCGAATGTATACGAAGAAGTTCATCGGGTTGTAGAAGAAAGTGAAGAGGAAGAGCCACCAAAGTTAGATTACAAAGATGTAGAAAAAGTGTTAAAAAGTAGTGGGGTAAAAGATACTGATCCAGAGAAAGTTCAAGAGGCATTCAAGACCGTGATTGACGATGAGGCGTATGAGTTAAAAGCAAGTAACGTTGTACCGAAATATAATTCAAAGTCGATTAAAATTAAGACAAAAGTAGCCGATATCTCCGTTAGTCCACAAGACTTAAAATATGTCCGCCAAACACAAGTAGGTGGAAAGCTTTGCCTTATGATTGAGGTTGAAGAGAATACAGTTGTTGAAGGATTTGAGATGATTCCAGAAGCTTTAATGCAAAAGGTGGAAGACCTAAATCATGAAGAGTAATAAAAAGGTAGTCGCAACCAGCTAACGGGTTCCGTTCAAAGGTTGCAAACAGTATAATTCACGTATGAAATAGCATGTGATTTCGCAATGAAATTCACATGCTATTTTTTGTGGTATAACAACCATTTCGGAAAAATATATGGATTTATTAGCAGGGATTGGCATAACATTTCACAAACTGGACGATGGTTGAAGAAATTAAACGACTAGTTATGAATGAAACGGTTGAAGATTGGCTTCCTGAATATACCTTTCATCGTGAAAATTGCCCCATCAATGATACAACACCCTTTCATAAATCGTTCCTCATTTTATAAACGGGGAAAAACACTTCAAATTCTCAGAAATGGCAGTGTAAAGAGTGTTATAAGATTACGAATGTCTTACCGAATAGAGAAGAGTCTTTCTCTTATTAATCAAAAACGAAATGATGTCTTACCCAATATGATGAAGGATCTTTTAAGTCGAACCCCAATTAAAAGAACATGTGAAATTTTAGGTATTCTATTCGAAAGCAATAAAGCACAATAAGCATGTGAACTTAATTATTCTGCCAGATATAGAACATTTTAAAATCATTGAACCTACCACATGAGCGTGGGAAGCCGTAATTGATACACCTTTGCTACAACCTTTTATTTTGAGCTTATGCGGAGCAATTTTGAAACTGATTATTAGTTACGAACATGTTCATCACTTAAGAAAGTGGCTTATAGGGATTCCACTTTTTAATAAACCTATTTATTTTTCTAGAATTTCAAGTGTATGTTGTGGTAAATTCATCATAAAACGTTTATATTCGCTTGTTTGTTCAGAGTCTTCAATTTGGAAATTTGAGTCTATGATTTCCGCTGAATACTCGCTAATTTCTTTATCGCTTTCGTTAAGTATGAATTCTACTTCCGCAGACTCATTTTCATTTTCTAGGTGAATCACAAGATTGTCATCTTTCAGCTCATATGTCCCTTCCTCATCTTGAATAGAATTATTAACTGAATTAATGATTACATTTTCATCTGAAAATTCTAATGTCATTAAAGTGGTATATCGGTCAGGATTATTAGGAGAATCTTTCACACTAACATCGAATGTTCTCCCAGATAAATCATTATTTGTGCTTGTGCTACAAGCCGATAACAAAAGAACACCTAAGAGTAATAGAAACATAAAACGTTTAATCATATAAAAAGCCCACCCCCCATATTCTAAATTTTAGATAATATCCATATTATAACATAAATCTTCTGTTATCGAAAAAGTCTGAAAAAAAGAAATTGGAAAAAAGATATATGATAATAACAATGATGTATAACAATGTCAGTGTTCAACTAAAGTGAGCGATTGAGATTAAAAGGGTAATTAAAGTGTTTTCTAAGGAAGTAAGAGTTAATTGGTTACAGTTTATATGGCTGTACTATGTGGAATTAGGAGTTCTAGAAACAAGAAGCTTAAAGAGTATTATGATCGAAAACGAAATGAACGAAAGCCTTCAAAGGTAGCAATTATTGCTTGTGTTAATAAGTTTCTACAATGGATTTACGCTATGTTAAGAAGCAGAGAATGATTTCTAGCTTTAGCTTAACCCCACAAAAATGAAAAGTATGAAAAAACTTCTAAATATATTTGGTGTGTTATTTGGCTTGTTCTAGAATAGTATATCATGGGATATTATATTTTTTTACGGAAAATTCTTGACTCCTATTAGCTGGTTTAGTTGAAGAAATAAAATCCATGCTAAAGGGACTTAGAAAAAATTCTAAGTCCCTTTTTTGTGTGATTTCTAATGTGAATTTAGTGTTAATTTCTTTGTGAATTGCGTTACGATTTTAACTGCGATTTAACATTTTGCAGCTCACAATGGAACCCGTTAGCAACCCTGCGACTACCTTTTTATTGTTCATTTGTCGGCCAAGGTGGAATTCGCCTATGCTCAGGTATAGAGAAGCTCTTGTTATTGAAGTCATTCACTAATTAAAAGGCGTAAACTATTCGCCCATTGTTTTTACCCTTTTAGAATAACAAGACAGCAAACAGTGTTGTGACGATGAGCCCAAGTACTACCGGAATAAAGCTTCTTCTGACTAAGTCAATAACGGAAATCTTCGCAAAACCAGCTATGGCTATAATCGGTGACCAAGCAACAAGTGTACCACCACCTACCCAAATAGCTCCGATTTGCCCAATGGATGCTAAAGTTGTTGCATCCATTCCAGTTGTTGCACCTAATGCCTCAGATAAAGAGCCGATTAATGGGAGAGCAGAAAAACCAGACCCATCTAGACCAGAGACCATTCCTAATAAAAGAACACCTAATGCAGTGAAGAATGCGTTATCTGGGATGTAGGTTTGACTTGCTTGAACTAAATCGAATAAGAATGATGGTGTCATATCAGGATCAGAACCGAGAATTTGACTAGCAAGTTCACCACTTCCAATAAAGAAAAAGGCTGCAACTGGGATGACGAGTCCCATCACTTTAAAGGCGAACACGAATCCGCTAACAATATGTTGACTAACTTCTTGTAATGTATTTTTGTAGTTGCGAAACAGTGACATGATAATAATTAAGACTAGTGCTGTACCACCAACAAGAGCCGAACCTGCACCGTCTTCAATTGCTGGAATGAAATCAGAGAAGGTAGCGATGACAACGTATGTGACAATGATCAAAAAGATGACCGGTACAAGGACAGCAAAAATGGGACTGTACTTTCCCTTTTTTACATCTGTATCTTTGACTCGAATGTTTAAATCATCATCACCGCTTTTTTCCCACTCTGTAAGGTTTTCTTTTGCCGGTTTTTTAATGGACTTACGAATCATAAAGTAAGCAATTGTAATTGAAACAGCCCCAGCAATCAGAGATAAGATTAATGTTTGTTCTCCAATAGCCCCAGCTGATAGTTCACCACTACTTGAAGCCGTTAATTCAGGTGCCACTTTTAAAATGAAATCTGAAGATAATGCCATTCCATGACCCGCTAAAGAAATAGCAATCGCTGCTCCAATTGGTGGTAGACCTGCTTTAATAGCTACTGGAATCATGAGTGCCCCAATTAGAGGAACGGCTGGTGCTGGCCAGAAGAATAATGATAAAAAGTATGTGACGACAACTAGAACCCAAAATGATAATGTCCCATTTCTCATGACTTTTTGAAATGGCTGGATCATTTGTTCATCTGCTCCGATTGACTGAATCGATTTTAGAAGGGTGGTCATAACTGCGATAATTAAAAAGATATTAAACAGTTCAGTTGCAGCTGTTAAGTTTGAAGTGAACAATGCTTGAATCCCATCTAAGAAAGATCCTGTAAATGCCCACGCAACGAAAAAAACCATCACTAGTGCAGGGACGACAACATTTTGTCTAAACAACATCGTAATAATAATGATTAACGTCCCGGCTAAGTACAACCAATGCGCTAAAGTAAGTTCCATCCGCTCTAACTCCTTTGTAGGAATATAGAAATTCTTGACTATTCTTATGCGGAGTTCTAGGCAGGTGTTACGATTTAAGATCAAAAATTGATTGTGTACATAAACCAACTGAACTTGAGGTATTTTATATAATAATAAAGGGGTTGGAATCATGTATTTGTGTCCTTTGTGCAACGGATTGCAGAACTACTCTAATAAATGCTCGGAATGTGATTCAAATATAGAAGATCAAGGCAAAGTAATTGATTATTTTGATGATTATAGTGCGTACATGGATATTTCTTTGATGAAGCTGTTGGATGGTGACCCTCAGTCTTTTGACAATCACCAATGCTTACATTACTTTTACTGTGAAAACTGTAATCATGAAGAGATAATAGCAGTAAATGAAGAAGGTTCTATTCAATAATTAAATATTGAGGTGTTTTAAGTGGAATTTTTCGGTGAAATTATTGCGGGTTATTTTGATCAGCCAAACAATGAGTTCTCATTACAAAAGGTTAAACATTTAGATACAGAATCAAGACTTAATGAAGAACAGGTTGGCAATTTATATGAATACCTAGATCAACATAAAGACCAATCAGACGGACAAGTTATTACATTATATGATCAATTGATGTTACATTTAAGTCATGAGGAAATTAATCAACTTATAGAAGAACTAGATGAAGTGAGAGCATTGTATAGAATTTAAATTTGATGTGTTAAGTTAAAACAAATTAAAGGGTGTACTATGGTGAAATAATAGAAGCGGCTATTTCTCGTATAAAGGAAGTAAGGGGTAATTTATAAAGAAAACGAGTCGATCCTTTTTGAAGATTAAGGATGGACTCGTTTTTAATTTTGTATTTTTTTAACTTGCTTTAAGCAGTCTTTTATTAATTTTTTGATGGATTTCATCGGTTGAGAGGTCTAATGCTAACGCAAGTTCTTTAAATAAAATATCTTGAATATTAGTTAAGTGTTTATGGTCTTGTTCATAAAATTTCTTACCATTACTTTCGAGTTCGTGCTTTTTCTTGATTAATGTATTAACGACTTTAGCTATATCGAAACGATCTCCAGAGTTAACAACTTTTTTGTAAGTTTGAGAGCGTAAGTTTGGGTTATCAATCCATTCAGCACCTTCTTTATCAAATGATTCTAAGATCTTCTCTGCCTCATCTTTGTTAATCAATTTCATCATTTTAATTTTATCATTATCAACAGGTGCATTAATGGTCAATTGTTGTTGGTCGTTTTCAATTGGATGTAATACATAATACTTTTTTGTAACGCCATTTATTTTCATACTACTGATATCATCGATCCGACAAATTCCATGACTGGTATATATAATTAAATCTCCAATGTTTAACATTAATCAAAAACCTCCTGGCTACATCGTCAACTCAATTGACTATAATACTATTTTACTCTTTTATAGGTTCAAATGTCAACTAAGTTGACAAATGGAGAGTGTTTATATATATTTAATTGCAGTTATTTACAAGATTGGGGTGCCATTAGTTTGAAATCAATCATAGATACAATGGGGTTAATTGATATAATAAGTGAACGTCATCATCAACTTAGAAGATGTTCAGAGAGTATGTGGAGTCATAATAGCAATCTTTACATATCGAATTCTGAATGGCTAATATTAGCTAACGTTTATCATAAAGAGCATACAACGATTTCTTACGTGACTAAGAATGTTGATCTTACTCGACAAGCGACGCACAAATTCATTAAAAGATTAGAGGAGCAAGGGTTAGTTAAAGTTGAGCAAGTCCCACATAATAAGAAGGAGAAAGCGATTGAACTATCCGAATTAGGGATTGAATGTTTTGAGAAAAACGAGAAGTTTAAAGCCAAAATAGAAGAAGATATAAGTAGTCAAATTGGTGAAGAGGAATTAAGTCAGTTGAAAGAATTGTTACGAACTGATTGGCGAATTTAAATTAAATAGTGTGGATTATTAAATGTTATAAATTACTATTGATTCGTATTTAACCGCATGATATATTATTAGTCACAGGGAACAAATCCCTTACAACCAATTCTGCGATGTTCGTAGCATCATTTTGTCTTAAACCTATAATTATAAAAAGGGAAACTTATATTTTAAGCTAGACAACATGCCTGTATATATCTGGACGTTGGACAGTTTAATGCGGTTACCCACCTGCCAAAGCGGGTTTTAAAGACAATCCGAGTTACGACAATAGCGCGGAATGGTTTTATTTACATACTTGATCTTTGAATATTAATAATTTAAATTTTGAGGCTGTCCTAAATATCGTCATGAACAATGGCTGATTAGGGTAGCCTCTTTTTAGTGCTTTAAAAGTATTGTTTGAAAGGCTTTAAAAATGTCATTGTAGACATTAGAGTGCTTTATCTGAATGGGCTCAGAAGTTAAAATTTTAACGTATTTCCGAAAGAAGTCTCCCTCTTCAAGCGCGTGAAGGGCGTAGCTTAGGCGGTAAGGGGGAGATGAATTTCGGTTGGGCGGTAGCCCAAATGCCTTTGCTCTCCCATGTTGTATGGTATAATCAGTCTTATAACATATAAGGGTTGATATATAAATGAAATTA
>NZ_BAAACZ010000031.1:0-17625 GCF_039521975.1 Alkalibacillus silvisoli
TTAAAAACATTGTATCCAAGAGGGAGTGAAATGACTCATTCTTTTTTACACAATTATACGGACTTAATCACACGACCGCCGATAAAATTCGATATTTTAATCAATATTATCTTTCAAAAACTTCCCATTTTTCAAAAAGTTTATTATAATATCTTTATGAGATAATATTTTTTTATCAACAAATCAAACTGGCCGATAAGCCTTAGTAAAGGAAGTGTTCTATGAAATGGTATTATTACCCCACGAAAAACCTCCAACCCTAGTACAGTTAGAAGTTATTGTCCCTCGATTAACGAGTAACTCCCCGGTATTTAAATCGCTTCAAGAGCAGTATTGGCGTGACAAATCTGGTTTTGAAGGTGAGCGGTCTATTCATTATTATTTCAACTTTTTGTCTCAATAAGCTATTTTCTTATATGGTTTACGTGTAGAAGAACATCAATATACTTTCCAAACTGATAATTTACTACTTTTCCCTAATTTTTTTCTGATCATTGAAGTGAAGAATACAGCTGGACTTATAAAATATAACACTGATACAGGTGTGTTGAAACGTATCAACCGCGATCGTACTATCAAGCGCTATGATGATCCTTTTATCCAGGCTAGAATTCAGCGTTATAAATTAAAAAAACTTCTTCAAACTTCTAACCTCACAGTTCCTCCGATTCATACATTAGTTGTCTTTTCCCACAACGATGCCGTCTTAGAAATTGAAGGGCACCAACCCGACCTCATCATCAGCCAACGAATCCCATGGAGAATATCGGAGCTAGAACAAAAATATCCCACAACTCAATACTCATCAGACGAATTAATTAAAATAGGAAATGTGTTAAAAAATAAACATAAGCCAAGAGAAGTCAATTTGATCGAAAAAAATAATATTAAGAGAACGCATATTAGAAATGGCGTGTGGTGCACCCATTGTAAAAAGACTATGATGAAGCGGATAAATCGTAATTGGCAATGCCCTTCTTGTCAACATAAAGATCCTAAAGCCCACCTAAAAGCATTAGAAGAGTATAAGTTGATGTTTGGGAACAAAATTACGAATAACGAAGCTAGAATTTTCTGCAAGTACCAAAAGACGTAGCGAAAAGAATGCTCAAACAAGCTTGCGCCACTTATGTTGGTGAAAAAAAGAGTAGAGTTTACATACTCTCTTAAACTAGTTTTGAACGCTGATAAATTAGTCTGGGCGCTGATAAACACACCTCGACCGCAGCGCCAATCAATCAATCTACCACCCCACCTACTCCAAACAAGAAAGGATGATTCGATGACGTCATCAACCCCACCATTAATCGAAGACCTTGCTAGAAAGTTCGCGACTAAACTTTTACTTAAAGGTGAGCTAGATCTATCAGAACGCCGCTTACAATATTTATTAGATCACGCCTATTTAGAGAAAGTCACCTCCATCAAATCATCACTTAATTTCCATCAGTGCATTCGCTGTTTTAATCGTAATCAAAGTTTGTTTGGCAAGATTCCCCGCCAAAACAACACCCCAATCATTTATTGTAAACATTGTATTCAAATGAACCGCGTTAGTAGTGAGGAGCCGTTATACAGGTGGGTTGGCCCGCCACCTATGCGTCATCGGGTTAAAAATCCGATGAAATGGAAAGGGGAGTTAACGCCTCTACAAGTTAAAGCTTCTTATGAAATGATCAAAGCTATTCAACACGAAGCGAAGCTATTGATTTATGCAGTCTGTGGTGCTGGAAAAACAGAAATGCTTTATGCTGGAATTGAACACGCTATTCAAGAGGGGAAGCGGGTATGTATTGCAACACCACGCTCTGATGTAGTAAGGGAATTAGCACCACGGCTTAGACGTGACTTTCCGACGATTCATTCGGCCGCTCTTTATGGCAGTTCTACTGAGAAAGATTTGAATAACCACTTAGTCATTGCGACGACTCATCAGCTACTCCGTTATGAAGATTCTTTTGATGTGATGGTGATTGATGAGGTTGATGCGTTTCCTTATCACCGTGACCAAACCCTCCCTAAGGCGGTAGAGCGTGCGATGAAACAAGACGCTACGAAAATATTCCTCACAGCAACACCGAGAACGAAGCAAAAAGTTCAAATCGCCCTAAATCAACTGCCCACTGTTTCAATCCCAAGCAGGTACCATGGTCACCCGATTCCAGTCCCCACTTTTAAATCTATCTTCCGGTTAAGTAAAACGTTAGAAAATGAAACCGTCCCACCTTCAATCAATCAATGGATCCACCAAAAATCTACTTCAAATCGCCGCTTTCTACTATTTGTCCCAACGATCGAGTTGGCCGAGAAACTATCTGCCAAATTAACCATTCCACACGTTCACGCAGAAAGCCCAGATCGTGAATATAAGATAAAGCAATACCGCGCACGTAATATCGAGGCGTTAATTACGACAACGATTTTAGAAAGAGGGGTGACATTTCCCTCAATTGATGTGGCTGTTATTCAGGCTGATCATCACGTTTTTGATGAAGCGGCCTTAATTCAAATTGCCGGGCGCGCTGGTAGGAGTGCGCATGATCCCACTGGTGATGTCACATTTTTCTACGAATACAAGACAAATGCTATGGTACAAGCACGCAACTACACGATTATTAAAAATAAAGAAGCAAGAGGATGAAGACTATGATTTGCTACTTGTGTTTGAAATCGATCAAAGAAGAGACTGTTTGGGCAAATTTTCTTTCCCCACAATTTCGCTACACGTGTGATGATTGTCTAAACCAATTAGAAGAAATACCACCACCATTTTGTAAACACTGCAAGAAACAGGCGAGCCCGAATCATCAGAAATGCGATGATTGCAAGCGCTGGGCGAACCATTTCGGTGAAGACCCGTTAGATCAAAACATTTCAATCTTTACATATAACGAATTTATGAAAGAAATGATGGCGAGGTTCAAATATCGTGGCGATTATGAAGCAGTCTATTCCTTTCGCGAGCCATTAAATAAAGCCTACACCACTCACTTCGCCAAAAAACACTATACTCTAGTCCCGATCCCCCTAAGTGATGACCGCTATGAAACACGGAAGTTCAACCAAGCAGAAGCATTGGCAAGTCTATTAAAAAAACCAATCCATACCCAACTATTAAAAAGAGAAGATACTACTAAACAAGCGAAAAGAACGAGAACAGAACGCGTCCTCTCAAAAAATCCATTCCATTTAACAAATCACCCACCAGAAAAAATCCTTTTAATAGATGATATTTATACAACTGGAACGACCCTACGTCAGGTCGCGTCACTTTTAAAGAATGCTGGTGTAAAAAATGTAAAGGCATTGACCTTAATTAGAAGTTAATTCCCTCTAAACACTTTGTTTTTATAAATGCCTGCCGATATAATAGAAAGAAGAAGGTCCTGAGGAGGAATTGTTATGGGAGAATTAGCAAACTGCCCAAACTGTGGTGAATTGTTCGTAAAAGGGGCACAAACTGTATGCCAAAATTGCTTCAAAGAAGAAGAGGCGAAATTCGAAATCGTATATGACTTTATTAAAAAGAAGAAAAACCGTACCGCAACTATGAATGAAGTGTCTGAAGCAACCGAAGTCGAGAAAAAACTTATTCAAAAATGGCTTCGTCAAAAAAGAATTCAACCAGGATCGTTTCCTAATTTAACTTATGAATGTGAACGGTGTGACACACAAATTTACGAAGGCCGCCTATGCTTAGATTGTGCTGAAACATTGCAGAAGGACTTGCAACAAACAGATCAACCAAAAACTCTAAAAGAACGCGAAGACGAGAATAAACGTGAGAAAGTTTATTATAATGTCGACAAAGAAAATAAATGGAGAAGCTAAACAATCGCTAAGAAACGCCGATATAATATAGAGAATAAAGGTTCGTGTAATAAAAGGGGTGAAACAGGATGAAAATTAATCCGACGAATAAAGCATATTTAAACCCATACCAAAAACAAATCCAAAATCAACAACTAAAACAAGCAAGCAAACAATCCGATAAAGTCGAAATATCCACCCAAGCTAAAGCGATGCAAGAAAGCAATAGTATACAAAAGGCACGCCAAGAACACGTCCAATCTCTCAAACAACAAGTAGAAAACGGTGAATACAACGTTGATTTGAACAAGACAGCTGAGAAACTATTACAATTTTACCGCGGTTAAGGGAGGATGAGTCTTTTGTCTATTGAATCTATTATCGAAAAGTTAGAGAAGATCAATCAATTAAATGAAAGTTTATTAGAGCTTTCTAAAGATAAAACAGAACGGCTTAAAAATAATGACCTTGAAGTGTTTAATGAATTGTTAATTAAAGAACGTAAACACGTCCAAGCCATTGACCAGCTTGAGACGAAGCGAGTTGAAGAAACGGATGCATGGTTTAAAGCGAATGGACTGGACCATGATGAGATGACCATTACAACGATCATCGAAAATATCCAGGATCAAGACCAAAAAAACAGGCTTGAGACGGTGTATGAAAACTTAGTTTATGTTCTCGCCAATTTAAAACAACAAGAGGGGTTAAATCGCGACTTAACACAGCAATCCTTACAATACGTTGAGTTAACTTTAGACATGCTTAAACCAAACTACCAAAAAGATTTAAACTATCATAAACCGAAGCAACAGACGAATCAATCAACAGAGCGTTCTGTGTTTGATTCAAGAGCTTAAGTTTTCAATTTTATAAACTTGGACTTGCGCCATTTAAACTTGGCGATGAACCAAGTTTTTCTCACGAGAGGAGCTTAACAGATGGTGACATCGACATTTCACGGCTTAGAAGTAGCAAGAAGAGCCTTAGCAGCCCAACAATCAGCCTTACATACTACAAGTCATAACATTTCAAACGCGAATACGGAAGGCTATTCAAGACAACGTGTCAACTTTGAAGCGACAAACCCATTTCCAACTCCATCGCGTAACGCACCACAAATGGCTGGACAGCTTGGAACAGGGGTAACAGCGGGCCAAATCGAACGAATACGAGATCAATTTCTAGACTTTCAATACCGTGCGGAAAATAACCAAGCTGGTTACTATGAAAGTAAAGCAGATGCGCTAAAGCGTATGGAAGATATTATGAATGAACCGAGTGACTCTGGTTTAGCGAAAACGATGGATCAATTTTGGGAATCGATTCAAGATGTTGCAACGAACCCTGAAGACGGTGGTGCTCGCCGTGTCATGCAACAGCGTGGACAAGCGGTCGTAGAGACATTCAACCACTTACACGATAAGCTAACAGATGTCCAAGGTGAATTAAAAAATCAAATGGACACCAACGCTGGCCAAGTCAATACACTAGTCAATCAAATCCATCAGCTAAATGACCAAATTAGTCGTGTGGAACCGAACGGCGACTTGCCGAACGACCTTTATGACAAGCGTGACTTATTAGTTGATGAGTTGTCTGAATATGTCAATATTGATATTTCTTATGAATCAAATGGCGGTCATTCAAAAGCGACTGCAGAAGGACAAGCGATTATCAGGTTAGCGGATGACAATGGAAATGCGATTAACAACGGAACATTAATCGATGCAGATAATAATATGCAAGGTTTAGAGGTTCAATTTGATGAAGAGAATGGCGAAATTGTTTCTGGTGTTGGAATTGGGGCAATGGATGAGAATGGAAATGTTGAATTAGAAACTGAAATCGATGCCCATCAATTTAGTTCACCGGGTAAACTACAAGGACTTATTCATGCGAATGGATATATGAATGAAGACGGTGAGCCAACTGGTGATTACGTTGATATGATTAATGGCTTAAATGAAATGGCTTATGAATTTGCTAATGCTTTTAATGACCAGCACCAAGCAGGGTATGATTTAAACGGAGATGAAGGCAGTAATTTCTTTGAACCATTAGATGATTCAAGTGATGCCGCAGCGATGATTGCCGTTTCAGAGGACATTATGAATGATGAAAGTTTAATCGCAGCGAGCGGAAGTGGTCAACCAGGTGATGGTAGTAACGCCCAAGCTTTATCTGATGTTCGTGATGAAAACTTAGAAGGTTTAAACGACCAATCTGTCCAAAAGTTTTATGAAGCATTGGTCGGTGATTTAGGCGTAAAAGCACAAGAAGCCAATCGAATGGCTAATAACACTTCAAGCTTACGTGAATCAGTTAACTTTAATCGCGAAGCCATGAGCGGGGTATCTTTAGATGAAGAAATGGCGAATATGATCAAGTTCCAGCATGCATACAATGCAGCTGCACGTAGTATGACGGTCGTCGATGAAACGTTAGACCGTATTATTAACCAAATGGGTATTGTTGGAAGGTAGGTGAATAGTCGTGCGAGTAACACAAGGAATGCTTAACAACAGTATGCTTCATAACTTAAGACAAAATAATGCTGAAATGCACCGGTCAATGGAGCAGCTTTCAACCGGAAAGAAGATTAATCGGCCGTCTGATGACCCTGTTGTTGCGATGAGAGGTGTTGATTACCGCTCAGAGCTTTCAAAAGTTGAACAGTTTGAGCGTAACATGTCGGAAGTCCGTAGCTGGATGGATACATCAGATGATGCGATGAACGAAGCGGGGCAAAGCCTTCATCGTGTACGTGAACTCGTTCTTCAAGCAAACAATGACACGTATGAAGATGAAGAGCGCGCGAATATGGCCAGTGAAGTTAAAGAGATTACCAATCATTTAAAAGAGATCGCCAACTCAAAAGTCAATAATCGCTATATATTTAACGGACAGAACACTGTAGAGCCTCGATTTGATGCTGATGGTGAATTGATTGAAGACAATATTAATAACGACGCAGTTATGATTGAAGTATCTGATGGTGTTAAAGTGCGTGCTAATATTGATGCGAGTAATGCCTTTTCTGAAGATTTATTTGAAAGTTTAGATGGGATTGTAAGTGCTTTAGAAAACGGTGATTTAGAAGAAGACGCAGATGATGGGGATGCGACATTAAATGAGTATATTGGTCAATTAGACAACCATTTTCAAAGTCTTGTTAATGAACGAGCCGACTTAGGCGCTAGAATGAATCGTATCGATTTAATCGAAAACAGACTAACACAACAAAATGTAACGACATCTGACTTATTATCTAAAAATGAAGATGCAGATATTGCAGAAGTAATTATGAATTTACAAATGCAAGAGAATGTGCACCGCTCGTCTTTAGCAGCTGGAGCACGAATCCTTCAACCGACATTAATGGATTTCTTAAGATAATGAACTTAAAGCTATCTGTATTGAAGCAGGTAGCTTTTTCTACATAAGATTGAGAGGTGCGTGTATGCTTCAGTTACCACAGGTCCATTACCATATCCAAAGAGGCAAAATCGGAATACAAACCCAAGATGCTCAAGTTAACATGTCACAGCCTGAAGCTGACTTGCGAATTTCACAACCAGAAGCGGACTTAGATATTAACTACAGACCATCTAAGCTAACGATTGATCAAACCGAAGCTTTACGCGATATGGGAATTATAAGTACAGAAGAATCCGTTCGAAAAAGCGCTAACGAAGGACTACAAGAAGCATTTGAAGGTATTTCAAGGCGGGCTCGTGAAGGAACCCAAATGCAACGAATCGAAAATGGCGGTGATGTGATCCCGCATATTGCTAAAGAAAACAGACCATTTGCTCGCCAAGACTTTACGATTGGCTGGATTCCATCATCACAATTTGCCGTTAAGATTGACTATGACCCAGGTGATGTTGATATTAACGTACAGAAAAATGAACCAATCATCGACGCTCAGGCGAATAAACCACATTTCAACTACCACGAAGGTGATGTGAACATTTACTTACAACAAGCGCCACACCTAGAGATCGATGTTGATATCGACACGTGGCGCCATCACCACTATGATATAAAGATTTAACATAAGGAGACATGAAAGATGAAGATCGAAACCGTTTACTTTGGTGAAATTGAAATCGAAGAAAGCAAGCTTCTAGCATTTAATCATGGCTTACCAGGATTCCAAGATGAAAAACAATTTGCGCTCTTAGATTTAGAAGGAAACCCAGCCTTTAAAATATTGCAATCGACTAAAGCAATAGAACTAGCCTTTGTCATCACCAATCCATTTTTAATTGAAACAGGTTACGAATTTAAATTAGACGAGCAAACCGTCGAGCAATTAAACATCAACAAGTCAGAAGATGTCAGCGTCTGGTCGATTGTGACACTTAAAGAACCATTCGAACAATCAACATTAAACTTAAAAGCCCCAATCGTCCTTAACCTTAACAATAAACAAGGTAAACAAATATCATTAAATGACTCTAACTACCATACAAAACACTCGATTAAAGGAGGGGAGCACCATGCTAGTCCTAACACGGAAACAAGGTGAATCGATTCAAATTAATGATGACATTGAAATTAAAGTCATTGGAATCGAAGGCGACCAAATCAAACTCGGCATCGATGCTCCCAAACACGTTGACATACACAGAAAAGAAATCTATCAACAAATACGAGAAGAAAACCAAGCCGCAAGCCAACTAACACCAAACACAATAAATCTATTAAAAAATACAAAAAAAGACTAAAACTTATCTGAACCCTGTCGATATAAAAGACATAAGGATATCAGTCAAACGTCGGCCGACTATATGACTGTTACTTAAAAAGCCACAAGGACGTGGCTAAACTATACAAATTCAAGGAGGAATTAATGTTATGATTATTAATAACAACATTTCAGCGATGAATACTCATCGTCAAATGGGAATCAACCAAAACCAAATGCAAAACTCAATGGAGAAGCTATCTTCTGGTATGCGTATCAACAAAGCAGGAGACGACGCAGCAGGTCTAGCAATCTCTGAAAAAATGCGTGCTCAAATCAACGGTCTAGAGCAAGCTAGCCGTAACGCACAAGATGGTATTTCTATGATCCAAACTGCTGAGGGTGCTTTAGATGAAACACATGCTATCCTACAGCGTATGCGTGAATTAGCGGTACAATCTTCAAATGATACTAATACAAATGAAGACCGTGCTGAACTACAAAACGAAGTAGACCAATTAGCTGAAGAGTTAACTCGAATTGGCGACAATACTGAGTTCAACACTCAAGAGCTATTAGACGGTTCTTTAGATAACAAATTCCATATCGGCGCTAATGAAGATCAAAGTATTAGCCTTTCAATTGATGATATGCGTGCAGAAGCGTTAGGTGTTGTTGGTATGGATTACGGAAGTGAAGAGCTTGGTGACAATTTAGAATTCAATAGTTTAGTTGAAGATGAAGTAAATATCGAATTCATAACAAATGAAGGTGCTGATGATGAATTAGGTGTTGAAGTTTCTGAAAATACTGTTACAGTTACATTAGCATCTGATGAAGATAGTGACACTTCTACCTCGTCATACCAAGAAGTGATGGATGCTATTAACAATGATGATGATGCAAGTAATCTTGTACAAGTCTCAGTTTTAGATGATGCAGGTGATTTAGATGCTGACCTTTCAGAAAGTAATAGTATAGAGCTTGCAGAGGCAACAGTTAATGAGGGGACTGGTATCGACATTTCTTCACAGGCAACTGCAAACTCAGCAATTGATACTCTGAATACTGCAATAGAAACTGTATCCTCTCAACGTTCTGATCTTGGTGCGGTACAAAACCGCCTAGAGCATACTATTTCTAACTTAGACAATGCATCTGAGAATCTATCAGCTGCAGAATCTCGTATCCGTGACGTTGATATGGCTTCAGAGATGATGGAAATGACGCGTGCAAACATCCTTTCTCAAGCTTCTCAGTCAATGTTAGCTCAAGCTAACCAGCAACCACAATCAGTACTACAATTACTTGGATAATCCTATTATTCAACATAAGGGAGGCTCTAGCTTAGGCTGGGGTCTCTATTTTATTTCAAATATAAGGAGTTATTGAAATAATGAGTACTAATCCTTTTGTTTTGGTATATTTAGACACTAATTTATTTCCGAAGTATAATGATGTTGAGTCGAAAAAACATGTAAAAAGATTAAAAGATTGGCACTTAGATAAAAAGATAACTCTTAGAACAACACAAGGAATACTAGATGACATTTTTACTAATGTTAATGAAAGAACTAAAATTCATGCTGAACAACGTTTTAAAACGGTTCAGAGTTATACTGAACCAGTTGCAGAAATTATATTTGAGTGTAATGAAGACTTTGAAGAAGAGCACATAAAATTGTTTGAAATTATGTTCCCACATCATAATGTAAATTCTGACAATATCTTTAACTTGTATAATGATTTAAAAAGCAATGATAGAAATGATTATAGAATAATTAATTCAGTAATCCATGATTCTCATAGCTATGCTTTTTTTCTTTCTAATAACAAAAGGGACTTCATAAATAATGGGAAATCTGAAGAATTAGTTAGTTTCGTAAAAGAACAATACAGAAAAGATATAAAAATTGATACCTTAAATGATCAAATTATAGACCAAATAAAGAAAGCTATTAGTGAAGTTTCCATGTTAATAAGTAAATAGATTAGGTTCAACTGGTCAAACTAATGGATATAATTATTTGCAATGTAACAAAAAACTTTTGATGTATATATTATATAATTGAACTTCCGTTCGTTCTATGAGCACTTGATGTTCAAGAAACAAGCAACGAAGCCTCTACTTCCATTTGGGAGTAGGGGCTATTTCTATTCTAAGAGGAATGTAAAATGAAGAAGTATGATTACAGCAAGCAACTATAATTGCCATGAGCAAACGTAGTGAAGGAAGAGAAGCAACAGTTAGCGAAGCGAGTGAACATTGTTACTCTGAAGATGAGTAGAGAAGCACAGTATTCTTTATAAGGAATGGAAGATAAAGTCACCAGAGGATGCTTATAACATCCTTAAACCATTGCTAGTTGATGCTGATTGAGAACAATTCCTTGTGGTTTGTTTGGACACTAAGAATTAACTCACAACAATTAATGTATGTCACGTAGGAATCTAAATTCAGAGATCGTGCATTCAAAGTGTGCATTCAAAACTCCAATTCTTAGTAATGGAGTCTGTATATGCTAACTTAAAAATTGAACCGTAAAACTCAATTGAAAAGTTAACCACATGACAAACAAACCTGACCCACCATAACTTTGCGAATTTGACTTGTACATGCTATGTCGTGAATTACATGAAGAGGCGGGCAAAACACCAATCTACCAATCATTTCACAAAGTAGTCATGCTCTTAGTTGCACCATGTCAAGCCATTGCATTTTTAATACAACTATACTTTTAGAGAACTATTAACACTTTGTACATTTTAGCCGATATTAAATAATGAATACTAAAACCTCCTAAGAGTGATAGGATGTGTCATTATTGCAAAACATACAAGAAAAAGAGCTGCCCCTTCTAGAGAAGTCAATTAAAGCGATTAAATATTCGATAGATGATTTAAGAAATGAAAGATATGATCAAGCGATTCAGATGTATAATACGGTATTAAAAGGGTATGAAACGTTTAAATCTGTAAACCAACCCAATTTAACTAAAGGATCACTTTTACAAGTAAAGCTATCTGAGTTACATAAAAAACACGAAGAAGTCGTGAAAAAGTTTGAGAATAATGAGTGGAATGGGTTAGATAAATTAATAGAAGAGGATATTTTAAAAAGGATAGAGGATTTACAATACTACGTCGATAATCGTGAGTATTATGAAAAGTATAATATTAATGTTTTACATAAGTACTATAAAATGTTCAAAGAGAATGGTTACTTAGAAGTAATTGATGACCAGAAGATTGAAGCTATTCAAACTTACTATAAGAAACATTACAAAGGTAAGGTGGACCCGTCATTACACCTTGCTTATGAAAAAATCACTGGTGAGTTTAATTTGCAAGTTATTCCCCAGCATGTAATTTGGCATGAAGTCATCCCGTTTTTAAATTCTAGAGAAATGATGCGTTTCTACTCAGACAAAAACGTTTATGATAACTTAATTACAAAGGATTCTGCCCCTGAGACAGTTTTAAAAAGAGTTAATGGTCAATACTATGATCGACATAATAATACGATTTCAAGATCAAAAGCATTTAAAATATTGTTCGATACAAAAGAAGATTTAATTGTTAAACAAAGCTTATCTGATGATGGGAAAGGGATAGGTAAATTAACTTATAAAAATCATGCTCATTATCATAAAAAGAAAAAGTATACTATGAAAGAAATTGAGGAGATTTGGAAGAGCAACTTTATTGTCCAAAAATTAATAAAACAGCATTCAATTATGGCTAATCCTCACCCTTATTCTGTTAATACAGTAAGAGTAGTAACACTAAGGTGGAATGACGAAATCCATTATCTAATGAGCTATGCACGGTTTGGTGTTAATTATTCTTTAACGGATAATGCAGCTAGTGATGGTTTATGTGTTGGGATTTCACCTGATGGAACACTTAAATTATACGCTGTAGGAAATAAGGGAGAGATTTATGACAAACATCCAACAACCGGTTATGACTTTTCAGACTTTGATAAGATACCAAACTTTAACAAAGTAATTGATTTTGCAAAAGATTTACATAATCGTATATTACATCACAATTACATTTCTTGGGATTTAGCTATTGATAATAATGGTGAACCAATATTTATAGAGATGAACTTCTGGGGAACAGCCTGGAAATATCAATTAGCTTGTGGACAATCAATTTTCGGCGAATTCACTGAAGAAATTTTACAAGCTGTCGCGAAACAGCGTGAAGAACAATTGGCTAAACAAAAAGACAAATAATAATCACCCATCACTTACTTAAAGTGGTGGGCTTTGTTAATAGTGTCCGATTAAAATCAATCAAATAAAGGGGTGTCAACATGGAGAAGCATTATGAAATAGTTAAACAAGCAACTGAGTTATCAGAAACGATTAAAGAGGCATTGACTCACATCGAGAAACAGATGGAGGCTTTAAAGTACACGGAATCTTTAGGTTTAATGCAAGATGTTGTGATAGGGTTATCATCTATTAAACAGTCGATGTTGCCGGTATTTGAGGAGATTGATGGTACCGTTATGGAAGATCAAATTGATCATATCCACAATCAAATCAGTAAGGTGGTTTCATCGTTAGAGGAGGAGGCTGAAACGATTGGGCATGGTATTTTAAAGTCTTCTGTTATTCCTGCTTTTGACTCTTTTCAGGATGAGTTAAGAACTCTCCTTCAAGAGCGTTTTAGTAATTAGCTTTGAATTAAATAAATGATCAACTCTTTCTTTTATCTATTAAAATTTCGATAATGATGCCGATATAAGTAATAGATTATAAGAAGGGGTTGCATTTTGATGAATATTGATCAAGTATTATCAAACGCTCAACTCCTGCAGAGATCGGGGACAACTGAGGTTCAATTAGCAGACAATGTAAAAGCAAAACCGAAATTGCAGGCGATGAATAATGAAGCGAATAATCAACGTTCTTATCCTGATGCTGAAATGACGAGAGGTCGTGCTGAGGAATTGGTTGAGGGTTTAAATGAATTTTTGGAACCAGCGGATACGGCGATTCGTTATGAAGTGCATGATAAGTTAGAACGTTATTATGTCTCAATTATTGATCAAGAGACAGATGAGGTTGTGAAGGAAATTCCACCAGAAAAGCTGCTTGATGTATATGCTGCAATGGCAGAGTTTATGGGCTTTATTGTTGATGAAAGAATTTAAACAACAGGAGGTGTATAGACATGATTTCAAATAATATGAGAATGACTGGGATGGCATCAGGGATGGATATTAACCAGATGGTAAATGACTTGATGGAAGCTGAGCGTCAACCGCTTCAGAAGATGGAACAAGACCAAAGATGGTTGGAATTGCAGCGTGATGCTTACCGTGAAGTGAATACAAAGTTAAGAGAATTTGATGATATGTTTTTAGATATGCGTTTGTCAGCGACATATCAAGCGAATTCCGTTCAATCGACTAATTCAAATGCCGTATCAGCAACGGCGCGAAATGATGCGCCTGAGGGAAATTATACGATTGAAGTAAGTGATCTAGCAACGCGTGCAGTTAATGCTGGTGCTGAAGGTGTTTTTTCAGATGTTGATGATTTTGACCCTAGTAGTTCACTTTCAGAACAAGTGGGTTTTGATTCTCAAGAAGTGTCTTTTAGTTATTATAATGAGGATGGCAGACAAGATGTTTCATTTAATGTCGATGATGATGATTCATTAGACGATATTTTTAATAAAATATCTGAAGCGTCTGATGGGGCTGTATCTGGTTTCTATGACAATAATTCAGGTCGTGTCTTTTTGGAGCGATTGGATTTTGGGGATTTTACTGATGATGGTGGCAACCAGATCACGTTCGAGGCCCCTGATGGTGAGGATCATTTCTTTACGGAAATTTTCGGGATTACTGAAGAGGGTGAGCGTGGTGGTGAGAATGCTTCGTTCACGTATAATGGTATAGAGATGACCTCACATAATAATTCATATGAAATTAATGGGGTCACATTAAACTTCCATAATACGACAGGTGAGCAACCAGCTAATATATCTGTAAGTAATGATGTTGATGGTGCAGTAGATAATATTACCGAATTTGTTGAGAAGTATAATGAGATGATCGATTTCATGAGCGGAAAAACGAGTGAAGAACGTTATCGTGATTATCCACCACTTACAGATGCACAGCGCCGTGAAATGACGGAAAGTGAAATTGAGCTTTGGGAAGAGCGTTCAAATAGCGGGTTATTGCGTAATGATTCTATTTTGAGTAGTGGACTTACTTCAATGCGCTCGTCTTGGTATCAATCGGTGGATAATGAGCATGGTGATTTTAATACTGTAATGGATGTTGGAATTACGACGACATCAAACTGGCGTGAAGGCGGAAAGCTAGAAGTGGATGAAGACCGCTTACGAGAAGCGTTACAAGAAGATTCGGATGCTGTCTTTCGTTTGTTTTCTAATAGTGATGAAGGTGATTCACGAGGAATTATTAATCGTGTAGAAGACTCTGTCGGTCAAATGATGGACCGTATCACAGATCGTGCAGGCCGCGCCACACATACTGAACACCAGTACACGATGGGTCGTGAGTTAATGAGCATGGCGGATCGTATGGCGAATTTTGAACGCCGTATGCAACAGACTGAAGAGCGTTATTGGGATCAGTTTAATCGCATGGAGCAAGCGATGCAACAGGCGAACAACCAATATGCCCAAATGCAGCAAGCTATGGGCGGTATGGGTGGCATGATGTAATAAAAGGGGTGTTTTAGTATATGGCGTATGGACAAGCCTACCAAGCTTATCAACAAAATTCAGTATCAACCGCATCACCTGGTGAGTTAACGTTACAGCTTTACAATGGTTGTATTAAGTTTATAAAAGTAGCGAAAAAAGCAATTGAAACAGAAGATGTTCAGAAGAAAAATGAACACCTGCAAAAGGCTCAGAATATTATTGCGGAGTTAATGATGACATTAAATCCTGAATATGAAATATCTAATCAGTTAATGCCACTCTATGATTATATCAATTATTGTCTGCGTGAGGCGAACGTTCATAATGATGGCGCGAAGTTGGGTGAGGCACAGAAGATGGTCGAGCAGCTACGTGATACGTGGAAAGAGGCGATTAAGCTTGACCGTCAGAATAAATATCAATCAGGAGCTAAAGCGTAATGTCAGAGGTTAAGGCATTATATACATTAACAAAGCAAATGTTTGAGCGTTTTAAGCAAGCGGGCGAGATTGACCGCGAACAATTAGTTAGTGAGTTTGATGAATTTGTTGAAAAGCGCGGGAGATTAATCGAAAAGCTAAGCGGTGATTATACTGATGAAGAAAAGCAGCTTGGTGAAGAAACGTTAAAGCTTGACCGTGAACTAAGGAATCTCGTTGATCAATATATGAAGAGTTTTCAACAAGACTTCGCTAGTTTTAAGAAGAGGCAAGTGACGAATAAGAAATATATTAATCCATATCAAAACCTACAAGGTCAAGATGGTAGTTTTATAGATAAACGGAATTAATGAAGAGTCTTCCTAGTATTGGGAGGCTCTTTTTGTTTTGATAACTGTTATTTACGGGTATTAAATATCTATAAGTCTTTTTTGTGTAGGTGGTTTAGATGGTGCAGATTGATTCTTTAAAATGGCAAATTTTTAATATTATCAAGCTAAATCCACCCAAGCCAACAAGTGGAAAGATCTTTGATGTGTCCTTAATTGTGTTAATTACAACGAACATTGTCACAACATTTCAGCAATATTTTATTCCTGCGACTTACGATGCTTGGGATGACTATATTCATATGATTAAAGAGTTTTCGCTAGTCTTCTTTACAGCTGAGTATGTATTAAGAATTTGGACAGCAGTATATAAAGCAGGCTATGAACATCCAATCAAAGGACGTATAAAATACATGTTTTCCTTTTATATGATCATTGATATACTGGCGATCATCCCGTTTTATTTCTATCAAGTAGACTCTTTCTTACTCAGAATCTTGCGTGTCTTTAAAATGCTTAAACTACTAAAAGTGATGCACTTTATGAAGGAAATTGTCGATTACAACTTAGGGAAATATAAACAAAAATATCGAGAGAAATACGGCACTAAGTGACCTTCTGAGGATTTAGAGGAAGGTCATTTTTTATATTCGACAAAAAATTCTAAATTTTTAATATGTTTGAGAAGGAATATTAAAGGGTAATGTTGAATATAACCTACATATATGAAAGGAGGACTTGCATATGATTTACAACATTAGAGGTGAAAACATCGAGGTAACAAATGCGATCCGAGAGTATGTGGAGAAGAAGATTGGGAAGTTGGAGCGATACTTTGATACACCACCGTCTTCAGATGTACATGTTAATTTAAGCGTCTATAATATGGAGCAGAAGATTGAGGTCACAATCCCAATGACGAATTTACTATTACGCGCAGAAGAGAATCACACTGATTTGTATGCAGCAACAGACTTGGTGGTCGATAAGCTGGAAAGACAGATTAGAAAATATAAAACGAAAATTAATCGCAAGTTCCGTCAACAAGGAGCCCCGAAACACGTATTTGCCGAAATGGAACAAGAAGCCTTAAACGGAAGAATTGAAAAAGAAGATGATTCAATCGATATCGTTAAGAAAAAACAATTCGATCTAAAGCCAATGGATGAGGAAGAAGCCGTTCTTCAAATGGACATGCTAGGCCACGCGTTCTACGTGTTCGAAAACGCTGAGACAGGCTATACGAACGTCGTTTATAAACGTAAAGATGGAAAATACGGCTTAATCGAGCCGAACGCATAAACATAAGGAAAAGGAGATGTCATAGCGACATCTCCTTTTTATTGGTGCTCAAGATTCTCATAGAACCGCTCGAGAGGCTCAAAGAATTGGGCGAGAGGCTCAAAGCATCGCTCAAGAGGCTCAAAGTAACGCGCGAGAGGCTCAAAGCACCGATCGAGAGGCTCAAAGTATCATTCAAGAGGCTCAAAGCATACAAATTTCGACAAAGCATCCCTAACAAAATCAATCTTTTAAAATTTTTTCATAAAAAATTTTCCTTTTAGAAATGGTTATTTTCTGGGTCTTCGGAATATATAGTGGAATTACTTTCTTAATAGTTTAAAAACAACTGGTGTTTAAATCGGAT
>NZ_BAAACZ010000032.1:0-8597 GCF_039521975.1 Alkalibacillus silvisoli
TTAAAAACATTGTATCCAAGAGGGAGTGAAATGACTCATTCTTTTTTACACAATTATACGGACTTAATCTTTTTATCGGCGCTCAACAACTTTTATCAGCGCTCAATCTCGATTCAGCTATCCACCTTTCAGTAATGTGGCATCTTCACTCCGCCTGAAAGTAGGGTAACGTTCGGGTGTTGGTGTAAAATACTGGCTGGAAAGTTCTCATCAACTTCTCCGTTCATTAATCTCTCTAAGGCTTCTTGTTTATCTTCTCCGTAAACGAGTAATATAATTTGCTTAGCTTCCATAATGGTTTCAATTCCCATCGTCACTGCTTTACTCGGGACTTCTTCATAATGCTTAAAAAAGCGAGCGTTCGCTTGGCGTGTCGATTCAGCTAAGTCAACAACGTGTGTACGTGATGAAAATGGTGTACCTGGTTCGTTAAAGCCTATATGTCCGTTGTGTCCTAAGCCTAATACTTGTAAATCGATGCCATCATACTGCTTAATTAGTTGTTCATAACGTTGGCATTCTACTTCTAGATCGTCCGCTTCTCCGTTTGGGATATAACTAAAAGCAACATCAATATGCTCGAACAATTGCTCCTCCATAAATGAGCGATAACTTTGTGGGTGATTAGCACTTAAGCCGACATATTCATCTAAATTAAAAGTGACTGCCTGTGAAAAGTCGCCTTTAGAATGTCTTAACACTTCATACATTCCTTTAGGTGTACCACCAGTCGCTAAACCAAGTGTTGAGTTTGGCTTAGCTTTCAATTGATTTATAATTAAGTTGGCAGCTTGCTTGGAAAAATCATGATAATGTCTAGTTTGAAGATGCTTCATAACTGACAACTCCTTTACAATATGTTTGGTCTATTTGAAATGAATCATCAACTAATAAAAAGTCCGCATCCTTCCCCAATGCAATACTCCCTTTACGCTCCCAAAGGTCATATTGCTTAGCTGGATTAACTGACGCCATTTGGATGAGATCATAGAAGCTAGCATCACATAAATCCAACATGCGCTTTACAGCTTGGTCCATTGTTAACACACTACCTGCTAACGTTCCATCACTTAATTTCGCCTCTTTCCCGTTAACTGATACCGTATGACTTCCTAATGTATATGTTCCATCACTTAACCCTTTCGCGCGCATGGCATCGGTAATTAGAATTAAACGTTCAGACCCAATCGTTTCATATAAAATTTGCACCATATCATCTGAAACATGGATCCCATCAACTATCAATTCACTTTTTAGTTCATTTAAAAGCATAGCAGCCCCGACTGCTCCGATTTCTCGGTGGTGAATACCATTCATCGCGTTACACAAATGTGTTAATTGCGCTAGTCCATCAGCGCAAGCTTGTTTGATATCTTTAAATTTAGCATCTGTATGACCAGCTGATGCAACGACACCTTCACTTGATAAAAATCGAATTAACCTATCTGCTCCCGCTAGCTCTGGTGCTAACGTCATGGCTTTCACAATTCCTGATTCAACCCAACGTCTCGCCACATCTAAATCAGGGTTAACAATACAATCAGGTGGCTGGGCTCCGGCTTTATTCCTTGCAATAAAAGGCCCTTCAACATGAGCCCCTAAAATTTCCGCTTCCCCTTTGTCCCCTTGGTATTTAGCAATGACTTCAATCACCTCATCTAATTCTGATAACGGACTCGTTAATGTCGTCGCTAGAAATGAGGTCGTCCCTTCTTTTGGTAAAACTTGAGCCATTTGTTTTAAAGCCGCCTCTGTACGGTCCATCACATCAGATCCGACTGCACCATGAATGTGCGTATCAATAAATCCCGGAACAAGATTAAGACCTCGACCATCAATCGCTTCACCACTTGTTAATGGCTTTTTATGAACTTGTTTAAACTTACCATCTTTAATCGTCACTGCTCCATTTTCAATCACTTCATCTTCTAAATAAATATTCACGTGATTAATTGAAAACATACATCACTCCCCCTTAGATTAAACTTTTATTTTAAATTGATTTTATAATATTCGTAATTTTATTTTAACATAATCAATTTTCTATTATAATAGAGTTAAGAAAACTTTGAGTGATCATAAAGGAGTGCCTCACATGTCTAAGACGTGGGTCAATGAGTTAACAGAAATAGTCGGCGAAGAGCATATTCAAACGAAAAAATCATCACTAATTGCTTATTCGTTTGATGCGACGCCTAACTTTCAAGCTTTACCTGATGCTGTCATTTCACCGAAAAATACGGATGAAATAAAGCAAATTGTACAAATCTGTTATAAGTATAACATTCCTATTATACCTCGAGGGTCTGGGACGAATCTAGCAGCAGGCACTACACCAACCCAAGGCGGCTTAGTCATCTTATTTACAAGAATGAATAAGATCTTAGACATTGATGAAGAGAACTTAACCATCACAGTACAACCAGGCGTCATAACTGATACGATCTGTCAAACAGTTGAAGCAAAAGGATTATTCTATCCACCAGACCCAAGCTCTATGAAAATCTCTACAATCGGTGGCAATATTAATGAAAATTCAGGTGGGCTACGCGGACTGAAATACGGGGTGACGAAAGATTATGTTCTTGGGCTCGAAGTCGTCCTTTCAAATGGTGAAGTGATTCAAACTGGCGGAAAACTAGCCAAAGACGTAGCAGGGTATGACTTAACAAGCTTAATGGTTGGCTCTGAAGGAACGTTAGGGATCATAACAGAAGCCATTTTAAAACTCATTCCTTTACCCGAGTCCAAGCAGACATTACTCGCAACCTATGATTCTATTGAAAAAGCAGCTGAAACAGTCTCCAGTATAATCGCTAATAAAATGACACCAGAAACACTCGAATTTATCGATCAGCCAACCATAAAAGCAGTAGAAGACTTTTCTCAAGTCGGCTTGCCGACAAACGCAGAAGCTGTATTACTTATTGAACAAGACGGTCCAAAAATGCTCGCCGAAAGAGACATCGCAATCATAGAACAGCTCACCAGCCAGCACGGAGCAATCAATACGCAAATCGCCCAATCCGAAACTGAAGCACACGCACTAAGAGAAGCAAGGCGCACAGCCTTATCCGCTTTAGCTAAATTAAGTCCAACGACGATCCTAGAAGATGCGACCGTTCCTCGTTCTGAAATCGCGACTATGGTCAAGGCAATTAATGATATTGCTAAGAAATATAATGTCAATATCGCCACATTCGGCCATGCCGGAGACGGTAACTTACACCCGACATGTACAACTGATTTACGGGACAAAGAAGAATGGGAACGGGTTGAAATGGCATTTGAAGATATTTTCGCTAAAGCCATTGAATTAGGAGGTACGATTACAGGTGAGCATGGGGTTGGGGAAATGAAATCGCCTTACTTAGAATGGAAAGTGGGTGAACAAGGCTTACAGATGATGAAACAACTAAAACATGCCTTTGACCCATACAATATAATGAACCCCATGAAAATATTTGCTAAATCAACACGCAAAAGGGTGGTGGTCTCATGATTGATGCGATTACTAAAGACTTTCAAGAGCGTATTAGTGAGGATGAATTACTCAATTGTATGCGTTGTGGCTTTTGCCTCCCTGCATGTCCAACTTATATTGAAACACAAGATGAAGTCCATTCACCGCGTGGCCGCATTTCACTCATGATGGCTGTTAGAAATGGTGAAATTGAAGAAATAGAAGAAGTTGAGAATTCGCTTAATGTTTGTTTAGGGTGCCGTGCATGCGAACCGGCTTGTCCTGCTGGTGTTAATTATGGACATATGCTAGAGGAATCACGCGCGATTTTAAAGGAGCATAAACAAGTTCCAATTAAAGAAAAAGCTTTACGGAAAGCAACATTAAACAGCTTATTTCAAGATACGAGTAAAATGGAAAAAGCAACGAGCTTACTAGGATTTTACCAGCGTTCTGGTTTACAAAAGACGAGCCGCAAGCTTAAAGTATTAAATTTCTTTCCAGAACATATGAGGCAGATGGAGAGAGTGCTACCAGATGTTCCAAAACGAAAAAATCGCAGTGAAGCCTTTCGATTTAAAAGTCACACCGGTAAAACTAAAGTAACAGTCGCCATGTTCAAAGGCTGCTTAATGGACACTTTATTTCATGAAACGAACCAGGCGACAATTGATCTATTAAATAAGGCTGGTTGTGATGTCGTAATCCCAGACACTCAAGGCTGTTGCGGGGCATTACATGGGCATAGTGGTGAAAAAGATGGTGCTATAAAACAAGCGAAGCAAAATATTGCCGCTTTCGAACAAGCCTGGGCTGACTATATAATCACTAACGCAGGCGGTTGTGGCGCATTTTTACATGATTATGATCATTTATTAAAACGTGATCATGAATGGAGTGAGCGTGCTCAAGCTTTCACCTACAAAATAGTAGACTTTTCGACAATTTTAATAGATTTAGATTTTACAAGTGAAATAGCACTTTCACTAGATGAGCAAATTGTCACTTACCAAGACTCCTGTCACCTACGTAATGTGATGCATGTATATGAATCACCACGCGAATTGATCAAAGGAATCGAAAACGTGACATACACTGAAATGTCAAACGCCGATCAATGTTGTGGCTCAGCTGGGATATATAATTTAACTCAGCCCGACATGTCGATGCAAATACTCGATTCAAAGATGGAAAAAGTAGAAGAAACGAAAGCAACGACAATCGTAACAACAAACCCTGGCTGTTTATTACAAATGAAGCTCGGAATCGAACGACAAGGACAATCCGATCAGGTGCGCGCCGTTCATTTAGCTGATTTGTTGTTAGAGGCTATGTAAGAGACGACTGGTTTGAAGAATAAAGACAACACAAACAGAGCATTGAATTGTTAAGCGATTCAATGCTCATTCTTATTTAACTAACGCGCACCACTAGTTGAATAAGAATGTTAATAACTTTTACTATCCTGGGAAAGATTAGATTGAGGTGATTTATTTGGATAATCAGGAATTAAAATTAACTTCTGCTGAGATAGGAACATTGTGGGGAGAGTATGTAAATGGAACTGCTGTTGATATGATTAATAAGTATATGTTGTCTATTATAGAAATAAAATTACTTTTTGAAGACGCAATAAAAATATTTGCTACACACAAAAAACAAATAACACAATTCATTGAAAATGAAGGATTCCCAGTCCCTATTGGTTTTAATGAATCAGATCTCAATAAAAACTCCAAAAGGTTGTTTTCTGATATCTTTTGCTTGCACTATTTACACATTATGACCCTACATGGCTTATTAGGTCATTCAACATCGCTTAGTTCATCTGTCAGGAAGGACTTGAGACACTTTTATGATTCATGTAGTAACGACGGGATGAATATGTATCATCGAACTACTGAATTACTACTGGAAAAGGGGCATTTTCAAAAAGACCCATATTTTTTCTCTGGAGGAAATCCTGAGTTTATTTCAGGACAAAAATTTATCAATGGTTTCTTCGGTGACAACGCCCTTTAGCCTCAACAGAAATTATTGCTCTATCACTTAATTTGAAAAAGAAGATAATGGAAAAATCCCTTTCTATCGGATTTAGCCAAGTAACAAAATCAAAAGAAGTTAGAAGTTTTCTAAAAAGTGCACAAAACGCTTCTGACCAACAAATCCAATCACTGAGTAAGATACTAAAAGGAGATAATTTGCCAGTACCAATGTCTTGGGAATCAGAGGTGACAATTTCTCAGGATTCACCGTTTTCAGATAAGTTAATGTTGTATCATATAGGATTTTTATTACAATCTTCACAATCATACCACGGTGCGGGTCTCGCATCTGCAATGCGAATAGACCTTGTAACAGTTTATGAGAAAATCATTCTAAAAAATCTAATGATTACAAAGGAATGGTTCAATTTAATGACTAAAAATAAATGGTTAGAACAACCGCCATTAGCTCCAGACAGGAAAAGAATTGCTAAAGATAAGTAATATATATAATGCCCTCAAATATGGGGATTTTCACTTCAAAAGCGGTCATTCAACTAAACTACTCATTTCGTATTATAAGGTTAGCCAGAATGCTAAGTATTTAGTTGAATGACTAACATAACTATACCAACTACTTATTAATTTTATAAAAGTTATTGTAATTAACCTAATTTTCATATAAAAAACTGTTAAGTTAGAAGTATAAAGTGACGTCACATTTTAAACCTTGTAAGAGGAACATCCATTTCTTTCAAAGCTGCTACAACCGCACCGATAACAGGCTCTTTTTTAAGTATGATAAGTTTTGACCCTAATGGTATCCGAGATTTTAGTAACTTCGGCAATACATCTTCTCTTTTAAACAATCCACCAGCTAAGATCACATCTTGGTTGTCTTTAAAATGGGTTTTCAACATCGTGTTAATCGATAGAGCTAGGTGATCAGCTGCTTGTTCAATCATTCCACTCGCCAAATGATCTCCTTCATCATAAGCTTCAAAAACCGGCCTGCTTAATGAGGCAATCGTCTCACGCGGGCTTTTTGACTCGTACACTGCTGGAATTAAATCTGGAACATGGTCGACATTTAGTAATGAAGTAATTTTTTCTGTTAAATGATCCGCTTCCATTTTCCCATCATAGGCATGAAACACCTTCTGTAGCGCTTTCTGTCCAATCATATAGCCACTACCTTCATCACCAAATAAATATCCCCAACCCCCGATTCGTGACGGGTCACCTGCTTCATTAATTCCATAAGTAATTGAGCCCGTTCCTGCAATTTGAACGACACCAGGCTCTCCTAACGTACCAGCATATAACGCATTAATCGCATCATTAAAGACAATGACACGTAAATCTGGTAAGCACTCAGCAAAAACTTCCTCGACTAACCGGCTCTTTTCAGAATCACCGGAACCAGACATTCCAGCAAAGCCGAGTTCAATTCGCTTAAAAGCCTCTCTGTCTTGTTCTTTCAACTGATTCACCATATGTAAAATCGTTTCTTTTAACTGACTTCGACTAACCGCATTGGGATTCGTTGGCCCAACAGTAACAGAAGCATAAACATACCCTACCTCATCAGCTACAGCCGCTTGCGTACCTGTTCCACCACCATCTATTCCTAAAACAATCGTCATACCCTCAACTCCAATTAATCAGTATATTTCAAGTTATCTATCATTATGTGTAAAGGCTTACAAAAAAGCAATAGCAGATTGCACACACTTAATCTAGTAAACGTGTGCACTTTTGACATAGTTTTTGAAAGCGGTTTTATATAGAATGAAATTAATAGAAAGGATGATCGAGATGGCAGAGTTAAAGTTAAATAATATTAATAAGTACTATGACAAAGATGTGCATGCAGTTAAAGATTTTAACTTAGATATTGGTGATAAGGAATTTGTCGTATTCGTTGGTCCATCAGGCTGTGGTAAATCCACAACACTCCGCATGATTGCTGGGTTAGAGGAAATTTCAGGTGGGGATCTGTTAATTGATGATGAACGCGTTAATGATGTTCCACCGAAAAACCGTGACATCGCAATGGTTTTCCAAAACTACGCTCTATACCCGCACATGACAGTATATGACAATATTGCATTCGGCTTAAAGCTACGTAAGTTTAAAAAAGATGTTATTAAAGAGAAAGTAGTTGAAGCTGCAAAAATTCTAGGGTTAGAAGACTATTTAGATCGTAAACCAAAAGCATTATCAGGTGGTCAGCGTCAGCGTGTAGCACTAGGTCGTGCCATCGTACGTAATGCAAAAGTGTTCTTAATGGACGAACCATTATCAAACTTAGACGCTAAACTTCGTGTACAAATGCGTACAGAAATTCAAAAACTACACCAACGCCTACAAACGACAACGATCTATGTGACACATGACCAAACAGAAGCGATGACCATGGCCACTCGACTAGTCGTGATGAAAGATGGTGTCGTACAACAAGTCGGTTCACCAAAAGAAGTGTTCGACAATCCAAATAACGTATTCGTCGGAGGCTTTATCGGCTCACCAGCCATGAACTTCTTTAACGGGAAGGTTGAAGACGGGGCGTTTGCAATCGGTGAGACAAAAGTCGAAGTACCAGAAGGGCGCATGAAAGCATTGCGCGAACAAGGTTATATTGATCAAGATGTTATTATGGGCGTTCGTCCAGAAGACATCTATGATGAGCCTGTATTTATCGAAAACTCACCAGGTACTGTATTTAATACAAACATTGAAGTAGCAGAGTTAATGGGGTCTGAATCCTACCTATATTCTCGTTTAGATGATCAAGAATTTATCGCTCGAGTAGACGCGCGTTCACAAGTATTTGCAGGCGATCACGTCAAGCTTGCAATCGACATGAACAAAGTCCACTTCTTCGATGCTGAAACAGAAGAGCGAATTAAATAGTTAGAAGGAGAAAACTGCCTAGCCGGCAGTTTTTTCATTTTGATTTGGCTGAGGCTACGGCCGAATCAGGCGTTCGCCTGATTAATTGGGCGTTCGCCTGATTACGGAGAATTTCGCCTGAATATTAAATTTTTCGCCTGATTATCGAGAATTTCGCCTGAATATGGTAGCGTCAATAAGTATGTGTAAATGCGCCACCATGGATTGTAAGCACCCAGTTGGTTTTACATGGA
>NZ_BAAACZ010000033.1:0-14918 GCF_039521975.1 Alkalibacillus silvisoli
CGCCAACGGCCGCCATCCAAAACCTCACTCTGAATTGTGTCTCTACCCCAACAAATATTGTAGAGCCAAAAAAATCCACACGCATTTAAACTACACCCATAACTGGATTGCAGTTTAAACACATGTGGATCTCCTATACTCCGCCACAAAATTATTAACTTAATTTATAATTTATCAAAGCTTGAAAACGGTGTCAATGAATTAAGAAAGATTGAAATCCCAAAGCTCCTTCAAAGAAGTCGATACAGCTGTTGCACCAGCATTTATTGCTTGGTCAACATCTTCTTGAGTTCGAATTAACCCACCTGCAATAATCTTTATATTTTGACCGTCTATTTGAGTTTTTATATCTGATATAACATGTGGCATAACACCTGGTAAGACTTCAACATAATCAGGTTGTGTTTGTTCGATTAAATTCAAGTTATGTTCAATTGCTTGGCTATCAATTAAAAACATCCGTTGAATCGCTGTTAATTTATACTTTTTAGCTAGTTGGATGACATTGGTACGTGTTGAAATGACTCCATCTGGCTTGAGGTCTTGTCCAAGGTATTCCATTCCATAGCTGTCTGTCTTTAAACCTTGAATCAAATCAGCATGGACAATCACTTTCTTACTCGCCCTCTTGGCGTATTTCACCATTCCTTTTAAAGAAGACAAACGTGTATCAAGTAACACAATCACTTCAGTTTCACTTTCTAACAGCTTATCAAACTCTTTCATTTGTTTAACAGCTGGTAAAACACGTTGATTATGTAACATCTTCTCCGCCCCCTTTTAATTCAAGGCGTTCAGATGACATCTTCTGTTCACGTTCTTCTTTCGTATATATGATTCGCATCGGATTTCCACCAACAAAGGCGCCTTTAGGAACGTCTTCGTGAACCAATGTAGCAGCTGAAACAATCGCTCCATCCCCTATTGTCACACCTGGTAAGATCGTGCTATTTGCTCCAATCATAACTTCATCGCCTATGATGACATCTCCAAGACGATACTCTTCAATTAAGTACTCATGCGCTAAGATCGTCGTATTGTAACCGACTATACTGTTTTTCCCGATTGAAATCTTTTCAGGAAACATCACATCCGGCATGACCATTAGAGCTAAAGCCGTTTGCTCATCAATTTCCATCTTTAGAAAGGTTCGGTATAACCAATTCTTTAATTTTAAAGATGGTGAATACCGCCCTAACTGGATGACAATAAAATTTCTACAGACTTTTAATAACGGAACGGTCTTATAAATTTGCCACAATGAGTTAGATTGTGTAACCGGGAAACGTTTAGTTTTCCGCATCCCATCACTCCTCAACAATATCAAATAGATCAGACATATGATTTAATACATAGTCTGGATTTAATGACTCCATAAACTCTCGCCCTTTAGCTGACCAACCTACTCCAGCTGTTTTTGTCCCAGCATTTTGACCAGAATGGATATCATGAGAGTTATCACCAACCATTAACGTTGTCTCAGGCTCACCATTTAATGCCTTCATCCCTTTAAGAACTGGCTCAGCATCTGGCTTTGCATGACTCACATGATCAAGACCAATCACAACATCAAAAAACTTATCTAAACCTGTAAGCTCTAAACCTTTCCTAGCTGTCTCTTCAATTTTCGTCGTTACAATCGCCATCTGATAGCCTTGTTCATGCAACGATTTAATTGTTTCATAAACACCATCATACAATTCAATATAAGCATCATGGTTCGTTAAATTATGATCACGATAAGTGGCCATCATCTGCTCTGCTTGCTCGGAATTGATTTCATTCATAGTATCCTTTAATGGCGGGCCAATAAACGGTAATATATCTTCTTTAGTATAATCTTTTCCGATATGTTTTTTAAATGTGTGTTGAAATGAAGCAACGATTAATTCGTTTGAATCAATTAATGTTCCATCTAAATCGAATAATAGCGTTTTGATCGTCATGTGGGTACATCCTCTCTAACCGACTCTAATTTCTTATTCTTTTCAATTCGATTCCAAATATAAGCAACGAGTGCTGTTAGTAATATGGCTGAAATTAGCCGGATTAATAACAGTGGCCATACCGGAATCCCTAATGGTATGAAAACAAGTGTATCCTCAACAACAGCGTGACATGTAACTAAAAATATGAGTACAAGATACATATCTTTTTTCGATACACCGTCTTCCTTTACAGCTTGAATCATAAGCCCAGCACCATACGCTAGCCCAATCGTCAAACCAGCCACTAGTGTCATAGACGCATTCTTCTCTACACCAATTACCTTTGTCATCGGTGCAAGCTTATTAGACATCCAATCTAACCACTTCTTCTCGCGTAACCATTGAATACCAACCATTAAAGGAATCACAATCGCAGCCAGCTGAAGGATACTTAACAGTGCAGTTTGAACTGCGGCTATGGTAATCTCACCCCACCCCGAAGGTTCAGGCCCTTCGTTAGAAATCAAACCATACTGCGCCATCTCTCCGCCACCTTGCCAGAAAATATTAATGACAACAGCAGCAAAAATAGCTAAAAAGACACGCACCGCCATAATAATCCAAAAGTTAACCCCTACTTTGGCAGCCACGGCTGACTCGATAATCAAATTATGAGAAAAAGATAACATTATAGCTAATATAAATACTTCCTTAACCGTAAACTCGAAACTAACAATCGCTCCGATCCCTGCATATAAGTTAAGAAGATTACCAAGGACAAGCGGAACAGCCGCCTCCCCTGGTAACCCTAAAAAACCCATAACCGGCTCAAGCCAACCAATTAACATCGGAAATACAGGTGTATATCGAAGCATCATTACAATCACAGTGATTGGAAAAATGATTTTACTTAACGCCCAAGTGACAGACAAGCCACTTAATAGGCCATTTTTCAAAATTGATGCCAATGCAGAAAACTCCCTTTTGTTTTATACTTTTTTTGAATAAATAGTTTGTGTCGTTAGGATTATATATAGCGCTTGGGCTCTTGGTTATCAGCGCTCAGGCCCAGTTTATCAGCGCTCGAGACCGATTTATCAGCGCTGGGCCCAATTTATCAGCGCTCGAGATTGATTTATCAGCGCTGGGCTCGATTTATCAGCGCTCGGGCATTATTTTTTCTTCTTTTTGTTTTTCTTACCTGTATTTAATGGTGTGCCGTCATATAACACTTCCGCATAGCCATTTTTCTTGCGATAGTACATCACGTATAGACTACCTGCGATTAGTATTATGGAAATTAATTGGGCAACGCGGATCTCTCCAAATAGATATAAGCTATCCGTTCTTAATGCCTCAATGAAGATTCGTCCGAACGAATACCAAATAACATAACTGAAGAAGATTACACCGCGGCGTGGATTCACTTTGTATCTTAAATATAGTAATACGGCAATTCCTAGTAAACTCCAGAATGATTCATATAAAAATGTCGGATGGTGGTAAACGCCATCAACACACATATTTTGCATAATCCAATTAGGGATATATTGGTGGAAATTCTCATAAGTTGTTTGGGTAATTGGCCCACCATATGCCTCCTGGTTCATAAAATTACCCCAACGCCCTAGCATTTGACCAAACAAAATACTTGGTGCGGCAATATCTACGACTTTCCAGAATGACACTTTCTTAATCTTAGTATAGAAATAGACGACTGTAATAGCAGCGATTAAACCACCGTGAATGGCTAAACCACCTTCTCGAATGTCAATTATGTCAATGAGTGAGTCATAGTTATCCCATTGAAAAATAACGTAATACAATCTCGCCCCAACTATAGCTGCCGGAATGGCGAACACTACTAAATCAATAAAGAAATCTTTATGTAAGTTCAATCTCTTACTTTCTCTAATCGCGATGAGTAGACCAATTAAAGCACCGAGCATAATTAAAAAACCATACCAATAGACAGGGAATGGCCCTAACTCAATAAACACGCGATCATAAGGTTCATAATTACAAGCTTGATACATCGTTAACTCCCCCTTACTCTATTTCGTTGTTATCGACATCAATTACTGAATTCAGTCTCTGTGAGAATTCTTCTGCTGTATTAACTCCCATTCGCTTAAGCCTGAAGTTCATCGCAGCAACTTCAATAATAACAGATAAGTTACGACCAGGTCTTACCGGAATCGTAGCCTTCGGAAGGTGAACGTCCATAATCTTCATTGTTTCCTCATCAAGACCTAGACGATCATACTGTTTTTCAGCATCCCATAGTTCAAGATGTGCAACTAAGGATATTCGTTTAAAGTTACGAACAGCCCCCGCTCCAAATAAAGTCATAACATTAATAATACCTAACCCGCGAATCTCTAGTAAATGTTCTATTAGATTCGGAGGGTTTCCGATTAATGTATCATAATCTTCTTGACGAATTTCTACGTTGTCATCTGCTACTAAACGGTGTCCACGTTTAACTAATTCAAGTGCTGTCTCGCTTTTACCAATTCCACTTTTTCCAGTAATCAGAACACCAACACCATATATATCAACTAATACACCGTGGACTGCTGTTGTCGGTGCAAACTTTGTTTCTAGAAAATTCGTTAAACGACTAATGACACGTGTTGTTTTGTAAGGTGACCTCATCACAGGAACACCCGCTTCATCCGCTGCTTCAATTAATGCTTTAGGTACTTCCATTGCACGAGTAATGACAATACCTGGTGTCACGTCAGTGCATAAGTTTTCCATACGATCTCGTACTTCAGGTTCGGTTAAATCATATAAAAATGATAATTCAGTACGACCCATTAATTGTAGTCGTTCTTTCGGATAATGTGTGAAATAGCCCGCCATCTCCATACCAGGCCTAGAGATGTCACTTGTCACTATTTCTCGATGCACGCCGTCTTCTCCACCGACTAATTCTAGTTCAAAACGGTCAATTAAGTCTTGTGTACGGACTTTCACCACCCGTATCTCCTCCTATATGTCACAATTATACAGTCAACTATATCATAAGTTTATCACACTCACTATGAAATCAATTAAGAAATGCTTGTTGAGTTGTTGTCATGGTTTTTTAGGAATCCGGTGAATCAGGCGAACGCTTAATTAATTTGGCGTTCGCCTGATTAATTTGAATTTCGCCCGAATAATTTAATTTTCGCCTGATTATTCAGATTTTCGCCTGAAAAATAAAAATATCGCCCGATTACCTAATAATCAGGCGAATATCTTCCTTAAAGAAAGTTCTCGTCAAGTCCTGTGTTGTTGTGGATCACTTTTTGTGGACGCTTTTCTGAGCGGGGCACCATCTGTAATGATTTTTATACTTTAACAGAGTCCAAAAAAGAGCTTCTGAGGACCAAAGCTCTTCCCTATCTTACCACTTGCTTAAATAAACTTTGTAATAATGCGTTTAGTATTGATATAATGATTGCTGCTACAATGGCCCAGCCAAAGCCGTCTATGACAAAGCCATCACCAATCATCCATTGAGTTAGCATTAATGTGATCGCGTTTATAACAAATAGAAATAAACCTAGTGTTAAAAATGTAATTGGTAGTGTGAAAAACACAAGGATCGGTCTAACAATGACATTTAAAACAGATAATATGAAACTTGCTAAAATAGCCATACCGAAGCTTTCAATGTAGAATGCTTCAAATAATTCTGCAACTGCTAATATCGCGATTGCATTGACTACAATTGCGATTAACCAACTTTTCAACATAATAAATACTCCTTGTAACTATGGGCTTTAAATCTATGAAATGTTATTGACTCGTATGCTACCGGTTTTAGTCGATAGATCAACGTCGAAACATGGCTTACCTGCTTCAACTTTATAAAATTGTGTTGAACGTTTCATCGTCTGTTCCTCTAATTGTTCTACACTTGTATCTACTAATTCGACCTTGACTGAGCTTACACTTGTACCTGCTGTTCCGTTAATCCCTATCCCCTTAGGAACATATAGTTGAACTGATCCTGTTGCTACTGATAAATCAGCGCTTTTTGCATCGTAATTTCTAACATAAGAGCGAACGCTTCCAGTTGTGACTTCAATATTGATTTGTTCAACTGTACCGTCATAATGGACAGAGCCGGTTGCTGTTTTCAATTTGACTTTACTAATTGAGACGTCATCTAATTTAATAGAACCATGCCTCGTACTGGCACTTAATGTATTCGCTTTATAGCCAAGTAGTGTAATGGTGCCATTAACTGTTGAAATTTGTGATGATTGACAGGCTAGATTATACATTTTGACAGTTCCATTAAACGTTTTGACAGACACATTCTCATACATTTTCTTCGGTAAGTAAATGGTGAAATTGGCTGTCATATCTTTACGCTCTTGTTTAATCAACAACTTACCTTCCTCAGTCGCAACGTTTAATGCTTCATCATATAGCGCCTCAGCACGCTCTTGCTCTGATTCTTTAAACACTTTCCCGCGAACTTCTACTTTAAGCTGATCATCACTTGCCATCAGGAATTCTACTGTACCGTTTTTGTTATTAAGTTCTATATCTTTGATCCACTCACCATTAAAGTCAAAAGATCGTTTAACACTTGCATGCTTAAACGAGAACTCAAAAGGTCCTTCCTTAACCATATTAACCGTTTCATCAATAAAATTGGCAATTCCATTAGTCACATTTTTCAAATCTTTTTTGAAACTTTGTGTAAAGCTAGAATCTTGATCACTCGTCTTGGATTCTGTCTCGTCATTTTGCTCAAGTGCTTCTAACAACTCATCCGCCTCCTCAGCGGTAATATGCCCTTCCTCTAGTAGGTTTAAAATTTTTTTACGCCTTTCATTCATCGATCTTCTCCCCCTAAACAATCGTATCATTATTGCTATTATACGCTAGATTTCTAAAAACGAAATCATCCAATCGACTGAAATACAAATTATTACTTATCCTACTAGAGACTGACTGAACTATGACCCTACTTCATCCACATTAACTCGGTAAAATGTTTCATATTGCAATCTTTGTAAAGCATTTTCGTATTCACCTTTAAAATTCGAGCTCTCTTGCATTTTGTTTAACATACCTTCTGCTTGTGAGCGGTGTGATTTAATCGCTTCTAGTTTACGTTCAAAAACGGGCTCAGTATCAATGACAATATCCGCTTCACCTAAAACGTCTTTACGGTCGTTAGTAATGGCTGTAGCCCAGAGTTCTGGACGCTTATCTTGATCCATCTTTCTAATGGCCTCAAATGTTGCTTCCCCCATCGCGTCGTGATCGGGATGTACCGCATAAGGCGGATAAAATGTAATGACTAATGTAGCACCTAGTTTCTCTATATGTTTCTTTAAATGTTCTGCTACTTCATCTTTTGATTCGAATTCTAATGTTTTGTCGCGATACCCAAGCATCACAAGTTCCATATCTAATACTTGGCACGCATCAATTAACTCTTGCTTACGAATCTTAGGTAATGTTTCACGGTTCGCAAAAAATGGGCTACCCATATTACGCCCCATTTCACCTAATGTCCCGCAAAGATAAGTTACCGGCACTTCTGCTTCACGAAAATTAATGATCGTACCAGATGTTCCAAATGATTCATCATCTGGATGTGGGTAAATCACAACGACTTGTTCGTGTTTTGAAAAATCGACCATGATAGACTCTCCCTTCTACATTTTGAATGGTTTACGGCTAATTTGTAAGGCAACCATTAAACGGCCGACTTGATCGTGTCCTGCCAGTAGCAATTGGCCGTCTTCATTTAGTTCATAATCTGTTATCCCCTCAGCATAAATCCATCCGTCTGTCTTTAGACCGACGCGATAAGTTCCGTCTGATTCTACAATTTTGCCTCGTTCGTATTGAATTTGCGCATTACGAATATACGCCCCAACATTGTGTGCGCTCGAATCAAAATGCTTAGCGTAAGCTCCATTAGTTGTTTCTAAATGAATGTAGACTGGCTCGTTCGTAAATTCATCTAAATGCTTTTGAACTTCCTCTATTTTGATCGCTTTCATTCTTCTCCCCCTTACGCTTCTAATCTTTGCTTCATGCGTTCACGCTCACGTGTTAAAATCGGCTTCAAATAACGGCCTGTAAATGACTGTTCGACATCTGATACAACTTCAGGTGTTCCAGTTGCGATCACTTCACCGCCACCTTCCCCACCTTCAGGGCCTAGGTCAATTATATAGTCTGCGGTTTTAATAACATCTAAATTATGCTCAATAATTAAAACCGTATCACCATTTTCAACTAATCGCTGTAGTACTTTTAATAACCTTGCAATGTCATCGACGTGTAATCCTGTCGTTGGCTCATCTAAAATGTAAACAGAACGACCGTTTGAACGGCGGTGCAATTCACTTGCCAATTTAACACGTTGAGCTTCACCACCTGATAATGTTGTCGCCGGTTGACCTAACCTGATATAACCTAAACCAACATCTTCAACCGTTTGTAATTTACGTTTAATCTTTGGGATATTCAAAAAGAAAGCTAAAGCTTCTTCAATCCGCATATCTAATACTTCGGCAATACTTTTACCTTTATACTTCACTTCTAACGTCTCTCGATTATAACGTTTCCCGTGACATACTTCACATGGGACATACACGTCTGGTAAAAAGTGCATTTCAATTTTAATGATACCATCACCACGACACGCCTCACAGCGACCACCTTTAACATTAAAGCTGAAGCGACCTTTTTTATAACCGCGAATTTTCGCCTCACTTGTTTGAGCAAACACATCGCGAATATCATCAAAAACACCTGTATAAGTGGCTGGATTTGACCGAGGTGTTCTACCAATTGGTGATTGGTCAATATCAATCACTTTCTCTAAATGCTCTAACCCTTCAATTGTGTCATGTTGTCCAGGTTTAACTTTCCCACGGTGAAGTTTCTGCGATAAAGTCTTATATAAAATATCATTAATTAAGGTACTCTTACCTGAACCTGATACGCCTGTTACAACAGACATAATGCCAAGTGGGATCGAGACATCAACTTGTTTTAAATTATTTTCCTCAGCTTTACGAATCGTCAGTTGTTTCTCAGGTTGCACAGGCCTTCTTTCAGTTGGTAATGGAATAAAACGTTTACCACTTAAATATTGGCCTGTTAAAGAGTTATGTTGTTCCATCACTTTATTTGGTGGTCCACTTGCGACAATCTCGCCACCTTGTGCACCTGCTCCTGGCCCTATATCAATGAGCCAATCAGCAGCTAACATCGTATCTTCATCGTGTTCAACCACAATTAACGTATTATCTAAATCGCGCATGCGCTTTAACGTTTGAATCAAACGGTCATTGTCTCGTTGGTGTAGCCCGATTGATGGTTCATCCAAAACGTATAAAACACCTGTTAATGCTGAGCCAATTTGTGTAGCTAACCGAATCCGCTGTGCTTCACCGCCCGATAACGTACCGGCTGAGCGGGATAAGTTTAAGTAATCTAAACCTACGTTAACAAGGAATGTTAGTCGATCCTCAATTTCTTTAATGATCATATTGGCAATTTTAGCGTCTTTTTCATTTAATGAAAGCTTCTTGACCCATTCTAAACCATAGGCGACAGAAAGCTCAGTCACTTGACCAATATGTTTACTATCCACTTTAACAGCCATAGCCTCACCCGTCAGCCTATACCCATCACAAGTCGGACAGTCTGATTGTGCCATATATTTCTCCATTTGTTCACGAATAAAACTAGATGACGTTTCATGGTAACGACGTGAAACATTGTTTAAAACACCTTCAAAGAAGATTTGATTTTCACGGATACTACCCCGTTCATTTTCATAACGGAATAAAATTTTCTCATTACCACTTCCATTTAGAATTTTATCCAGTTCTTTTTTGGGTAAATCTTTTATCGGTGTACGCATATCTATTTCATAATGCTCACAAACACAAGCTAATAATTGTGGGTAATATTGTGAAGAAATAGGCTGCCATGGTGCAATCGCATGTTCATTTAATGATAATGTTTGATCTGGAATCACTAAATCAACATCGACTTCTAAATTCGAACCTAAGCCATCACACGTTTTACAAGCCCCAAATGGACTGTTAAATGAAAATAATCTCGGCTCTAATTCAGTAATCGTAAAACCACATTGTGGACAAGCATGATGCTCATTAAATAACATCTCTTCACCGTTAATTAAATCGATGATCACTTGGCCACCACTTAATTTAAGTGCTGTTTCTATTGAATCACTTAAACGACCTTCAACACCCTCTTTCACGATGATCCGGTCAACGACGACTTCAATGGTATGCTTTTTATTTTTTTCTAATTCAAATTCATCACCAATCTCACGCATTTCACCATCAACACGTAAACGAACATAACCTTCCTTCTTAAGGTCATCAAATACTTTTTGATGTTCTCCCTTTCTTTCTGAAACAACAGGTGCGAGAATTTGTAGCTTCGTTCGTTCTTCTAATTCCATCACGCGATCAACCATTTGTTGAACAGTTTGAGCAGAAATCTCTTCACCATGAATCGGACAGATTGGTTTACCAACACGTGCAAATAAAAGACGTAGATAATCATAAATTTCCGTAACGGTTCCAACAGTTGAACGTGGGTTTTTACTCGTCGTTTTTTGATCTATAGAAATAGCAGGCGATAAACCTTCAATCGCATCGACATCTGGTTTATCCATCTGCCCTAAAAATTGCCTCGCGTAAGCAGATAAAGATTCAACATAGCGTCTTTGACCTTCTGCGTAAATCGTATCAAAAGCTAAAGACGACTTACCCGAACCGGATAAACCTGTCATAACGACTAATTTATTTTTCGGAATCGTTGCATCAATATCTTTTAAATTGTGTGCTCTTGCTCCTTGAACTGTGATTGATTTCATCTACTTTCACCCTTCCGCTTTCAACTCAAGCATCGCATCACGTAATTCCATTGCTTTTTCAAAGTCAAGATCTTTAGCAGCTTGTTTCATTTCCGTTTCTAGTTGATCGATAAGTTCTGCTTTCTCATCTTTAGATAAGTTCTTATACTGCTTTACTTGATCGTCTTTCGCCTCACCCTCAGATTCATAAGTCGCGCGAATAACATCACGAATTTCCTTCTTAATCGTCGTTGGCATAACGCCGTGCTTCTCGTTATAGGCCATCTGCTTCTCACGACGACGATTGGTCTCTTCAATCGCCACTTTCATAGAATCTGTCATTTTATCAGCATACATAATCACTTGGCCTTTCTCATTACGTGCTGCGCGCCCAGTCGTCTGGATTAACGAACGTTCTGAGCGGAGAAAGCCCTCTTTATCTGCATCTAATATAGTAACTAGAGACACTTCTGGAATATCCAAACCTTCACGTAATAAGTTAATTCCAACGAGTACATCATATTTTCCTAAACGTAAGTCACGAATAATTTCAATTCGTTCTAGTGTTTTAATTTCTGAGTGAAGATAGGCTACTTTAATGCCCATTTCTTGCAGGTAATTCGTTAAGTCCTCAGACATTTTAATCGTCAAGGTCGTCACTAACACACGCTCTTCACGTTCAATCCGTTTATTAATTTCTCCGATTAAATCATCAATTTGTCCTTTAATCGGGCGAACATCAATCTCAGGGTCTAATAAGCCAGTCGGACGAATAATTTGTTCTGTCATTGTTGGTGAATGCTCTAATTCATAGGGACCTGGTGTTGCTGAGACGTAAATCGCATGATCGACATGTTTCTCAAACTCACCGAATGTTAGCGGTCGGTTGTCCATAGCAGATGGCAGTCGAAATCCGTGGTCGACTAACGTCTGTTTACGCGCTTGGTCCCCATTAAACATGCCACGAACTTGTGGTAAGGTAACATGTGACTCATCAATAACCATTAAAGAACCATCTGGGAAATAATCCAGCAATGTATATGGCGTTGAGCCTGGTTCACGGAACGTTAAATGCCTTGAATAATTCTCAATCCCTGAACAAAAGCCCATTTCTCGCATCATTTCAAGGTCGTAATTAGTACGTTGTTCAAGGCGCTGTGCCTCTAATAACTTCCCTTCATCATGAAACGTGGCAAGTTGCTCTTCTAATTCCTTTTCAATATTTTTAATCGCACGCTGCATCTTCTCTTCTTTTGTAACGAAGTGAGAAGCAGGGAAAATCGCAACATGATCGCGATCACCTAAAATTTCACCCGTTAACGCATCCACTTCACGAATCCGGTCTATTTCATCACCAAAAAATTCAACTCGAATACAATGCTCGTCTTTTGAAGCAGGAATAATTTCAAGTGAGTCACCGCGAACACGAAACGTACCACGCTGAAAGTCAATATCATTTCTGGCATATTGAATATCGACTAAATTACGGAGCACTTGATTACGCTCCTTTTCCATTCCGACTCTTAAAGAAAGAACTAGATCTTTATAATCCTCTGGAGAACCTAAACCATATATACACGAGACACTAGCAACAATTAATACATCATTCCGTTCGAATAATGCAGATGTTGCTGAGTGCCTTAATTTATCAATCTCATCATTAATGCTCGCATCCTTCTCAATATATGTATCCGAATGCGGCACATAAGCTTCTGGCTGATAATAATCATAATAACTAACAAAATACTCAACAGCATTGTTAGGGAAAAATTCTTTAAATTCACTATATAGTTGTCCAGCCAACGTTTTATTGTGCGCAATGACAAGGGTCGGACGATTGATTTCAGTAATCACATTAGAAACCGTAAACGTCTTACCCGTACCTGTTGCACCTAATAACGTTTGGTGTGTTTTATTTTCGTTAATGCCTTTAATCAATTCTTTAATCGCTTGCGGCTGATCACCTTGAGGCTGGAATTTTGATTGTAATTGAAATGTTTGTTCCACAATATCATCCCCAATATCGAGTTTCTGTTGCTAGTATAACATATACGAACACCTGTTTTGTATAAAAAGGCAAAATCTCATACTAAAAGAATATTTTCAAATGATCAATAATGCAAAGAATATGTTTAATATGATGACGCGTCCGGCAATTATGGGGGCGCGTCCGACATTAACCCTCGTTTGTCTGACAATTATGATGCCTCGTCCGACATTAACCCCCGTTCGTCCGACAATTATGGGGGCGCGTCCGACACTAACCCTCGTTTGTCCGACAATTATGACGGCGCGTTCGACATTAACCCCCGATCGTCCGACAATTATGGGGGCGCGTCCGACATTAATCCGCGTTTGTCCGACAATTATGATCGCGTGTCCGACACTAACCCTCGTTTGTCCGACAATTATGATCGCGCGTCCGACACTAACCCTCGTTTGTCCGACAATTATGACGGCGCGTCCGACACTAATCCACGTTTGTCCGGTGAAAACCCGCTTCCATACGGTGATCATACCCGCTCGTCCGGTGATTAACCCGTCGGCACCCGATTCACAAACTAAAAAACCTCGCGAGTTCGCGAGGTTTTAAATAACATAGCTTATGAAGACTGATCTAATTCGATTGTTTCGGACTGCAAGGTGAAGCGTGGTTTTTCTTTGACGAAAATCAGGCCTAATTCATGGTCTTCTCCTTCATATATTGGTCTTTGGACAAATCTCGTTTCGCCGTTCAAATCACGTACAGCTAATTTGCAATATGTTCTATTTTCACTCATGACATCAAAGAATTCATACTCATTCTTTACTGGAATATCATGGACACGCTCTACTTTTTCTCCGATCATTAAGCCCATATCATCAGCTGGTGATCCTGGGACAACACCAACAATAGCGATTGCGTCTGGCTCTGGCTTAAAGACAGGTCGTTTTTCAACATCTATATTGCGTATTATTAAATGGATCATTGGCTTGATTAAAATAGCTGCCACCACAACTATTATTCCTAAATTAATCGCACCGTACGTACCAACCGCAACTCCTATTAAAATAATCGCTAAAAAAGACATTGACAACGCTAGTCGTTTAGCTCCTTGATCGCTATATAATCCTCTAAATTTCTGTGATAACCCAATCACATAAGGAAATAAAACAAAGCTAAAACCGACTCCTTCTAAGCCAAAAACTGGCCACCATACAAATTGGTCACTTAACGTTAAAGCGCCTGTTGGAATAGGAATAAGTAAAGGGATTAACATTAATCTTCTAACTTGGTGTGCTCCGACTTCTTTCCCGCGGTCACTTTTTTGCAATCGAGGAAACGTGTTAGAGCGTTTAGTTGTCGACATTAACCCAATTTCTAAAAGGAATAAAGCTAACATTAAATAGACCATACCCATTAAATCAACTTGTAATAATCCACTCGTTATAGACGCATTGACAACCTCTACATTAAATAGATCAATACTCCAAATAGCCAAAATCGTTATTCCTAATGTGTAAACGGGTGAAAGTAACGCGATTTGACCAGTCAACATAACCATAAATGTTACTGCTGTCCATGCAATTAGCCACTCCCAAGTGATGAATAACCCAGACAAGACAAGCCCTACTGATAAAGCAAGTCCCACTAATACTCCTAGAAGCCAAGTCCCTTTCCATTCTGAGTGGTAAGGAAAAACACGGTGCCCAAACTGTTTTCGGTCTTGTTTAATCCTCTTACTTCCGAGGGCGAAAGATAGAATAATAGCCACATACAAAAGTGGCTGTGCAAACAACCAAAGTAGACCATATCCTATTTGAATTAACCATTCTTCCCACATGCGCTACTAACCCCCAATCGAGTTCAGTTCTTTAATCATTATTTCGTCATTATTAATAAAAAGTCCTTTATTTTATCCGAACATCCTTTTATTACCAATCAATATTCACCAAAGTGGTTCTTTAAAAGGACGCTCTGTTAAAGTCCGTTGTCGTTATTGTGATTCGCTTTCGGTGGACGCTTTCACCCAAAGAGCCTAACGAAGAACCTAGCGTACTTCCTTGCTGTTAAAAATGGTTCTAAGTCAAATGTTGGGGTGCTCTCTTAAGAGCACTCCTTATTTATGCCATTTGGCCTT
>NZ_BAAACZ010000034.1:0-3573 GCF_039521975.1 Alkalibacillus silvisoli
CGCCAACGGCCGCCATCCAAAACCTCACTCTGAATTGTGTCTCTACCCCAACAAATATTGTAGAGCCAACAAAACAAACAGTCGGATTTTTACATAAAAGTTCCGTTTGTTTGATAGACTTCTTTCAACATCAACCATTAGACTTCTCAAAATAGTTTTTAAGAAATATCCATAACAAACAAATGGAACTTCATTCAGCAAGGTCCCGCTTGTTAGTTTTAAACAAATGACTGTTTTTTCACAAAAAAGCAGCAAAAAGTTAAGCTCCGTGCGATTACTCGTGGGTTACCTTATTTTTAGATATTCACTTTTCTGTAAGCGACAAAATGTGCCCACGTGTTAATTGGTGGTTATTCATGAAATAATCTTCATAGATAAATGATCTGGATGTTATGCGATGACTCTAACTGACAAAAGAATAGAATGGAAAGCAAAGTTTGACTCCTGGAAAGGCTGTGGATTAAGGGTGGCTGAATGGTTCCGAGAAGAAGGAATATAGATCCATCAAATGTACTATTTGATCCGGATTTTGAAGAGCATCTAACTGCTAAGCAAGAAATCAACACCCAATGGCTAACAGTAAATGTAAAACGATAAACCTACAGTCCAGACTGATGATGACCTTGTTTATGCTCATTTTGGTATCATCTCCGCTGGCCATTTGAAGAAGGCGAGACAGCTATGGATATTAGTCCTCGTCAATTTCATTGGATCAAATAGATGGCAAAGATGGATCTATTGTATGTCTTTCTTCAACACTAGCGGAGTAATTTCACCATTATAAAAGCAGTTCGGTTTTGAGGCATACATGAAAGGAATGCTAACTGAAAAGCGCAGGGACGGTTCTCGTGCTTCCTGAAAACTTAGTCTATTGGAAAAACACTAGGAAGCGCGTGAACCGTCCCGCAGATTCCCTACGCCTTAAAGACAAGGTTAGGGGAAACGCCCAAAATTCTCGCTGCTTGTCTTTGAAAAACACCGTTTATCCGCTTTACTTTTTTCAATAAATCATTCCTTTCCATCCTTGGCAAACCCTTAATTTGCGGTATCTCTACTTCGCCAAGAACCTTTCTAATTTCCTGCCCGTGCCTCTTCATCGGATAACCTTAGTTTATAGATAGACTCCTCAAGACACTTGTCATGGTTTCTTTTTTCATTGTCCTATTTCAATACATTTTCCACTATATTTTTGCATGGGTTTAGGAAGTATTAGGAAGCACGAGAACCGTCCCCGTGCTTCTATATCTTGGTGAATATAGCGAATGTTTTTTACCGACTCTTAGGTAAATCGTTAAACCGCTTTACTGAAACACAGTGGGGGCTGACCCAAATTTACAAATCTTCAAAATAACCTACTCCTCAAATTTTCATTGGAAAAGTTTAATGTCTTTTTCCTAAGAATTCGATTGGAATGTAAGCAACCAGCCTAAAAATATAGGAATTCGCCGTTAGAGGGAGATAATCCCACAATTAATAGTGAAGACCCATTTCAATACATTTTTCACTATATTTTTGCGTGGGTGTAGAAAGTATTAGGAAGCACGAGAACCGTCCCCGTGCTTCCCGCGAGAACCGTCCCCGTGCTTCTAAAAGTAACTAAAACAAAGCATTAAAGATTAAGTAGTTGTTCCAATTCACTACTTCTCTCTTCATAAAAGTGTTCCAAAGCATCTAAACACATGTGTAAAGGTAGTGATACATTACCAATTTCTTTTATTTCACTAATTATGTGTGGTAAATCAGTCACTGATTCTATATAGAATGTATCTGGAATAGCTTTATTATTAGTATCAATTAGTTCTATGCTATCGGGATCCAATTGATCTTGTGAAAAGTTTAACTTAGTTATACCAACAAATTCTGGTTTACCTCCTCTTTGTAACCAACGGTAAAAACCTAATATTTTTGTTTCCCCGAATTCATTTACTGAAACATTAAGTTCTTTACCACCATTCTCTTCCCATAATTCCCGTTTCATTGCAAATTCTATTGTCGAACAGAATGAATCTTTCTGCATATCTGACCAATCACAGGATCCACTTCCTGTGGGTACATATTTATTTATATTTTGTTGAGAAGTAGTTGCTTGTTTTCGAATAACAAGGTAATTATCAGTGGTGACAGCAAGTGTTGATATGCCTATATGATTATTCATCTCACATTTATCAATAGGTTGTAAGTAATAGAGCCCTTTGGCTTTATTATACTCACAAGGAAAAAAGTTTGAAGCATCATAGATAATGGTTGCATCTTCTACTCTTTTTAGGACAGAAGTAGATATTTCATTCGTTAAGAAGGAATTGAAGTAGTCGCTCCTATAACATTTTATGTAGCTGCGGGATGGGTTAATATCACTCGACATACAAAGCTTTGATTCATTAAAGAAAAGCTGATTATTTTTTCTGGAATTATAGTACTTATATTGCAAAAAAGGCGTTAGAATTTCTCTATTTTTAAGTATAAATTTCTTGACCTTCTTTTTTCTTACTGGATCAATTTTTAACTCAATATCATTGTCCCATAAATGTATATTCAAACCTTTAGACCATATCACTCTATTTTGTTCTAGATTATCTGGACTATAATTATCAAAAAGCCACTTTCCTCGCTTTTCACAGTTTATATCTTCTAGCTGAAATACGTTATCATCTTTCACCATATTTGTTTTTGTAGACATTTCAATTTCTTTATTTTTACCAGTAAAATTCTGTACTTCTTTGTATTTTTCAATTAAGCCCCAAACTATATTAAACAGGGAGTAAGATGCTAATACTAAAACCACAAGATTAAATTCACTGAATGATTTACTTATGTTGTGGTTACCAAAAATGAATGTTATTAAAGACATAAAGAAGATAATTAAATTTATTATTAAACTTATACCATCATTTCGATTCAGAAAAAATAAGTATTTATAGAAGTCAGTAGTCATTCTTAATCTTTTGGTTCTCACTTTTTTCCTTTACCCCCAATTTATTATTAGCTAAAATATGTTTACAAAAGTAAATTTAGTTTTTTTCTCCTTCCCGAATTAAAACCTATTATTCTAATTTACTTCATATAATCCATTAATCCCTCATTTTAACGTAGTGAGGTCTGACACTAAATCCTAATTCTTTCTCTCTTAACTATAAGGGATCTAGAGTGAATACGCTCCATCATACGTGAGATATTAAATTGAAATATTCCGTTAGCGAATACTTCGTCACCTTCATGACATGGAAAGTGTTCATAATTAGCGTCAAAAGCTAGCATTCTACTCGTATTCATTAATTCTCCTCTTTCATTACGGTTGTTTTTAAGATAGAACTCGCCCCCATAGAGCTTGAGCATCTAAAGGATTTATACATTAATAGGATTAATTGATCAAAAGTGTTCATTTTTATCAAGCAAAAACTGTCTAATTTAGTTTAGCAATCACAAGTTGTTTGTATTTTATAGAAGCCAATTATTAAATTGATTCTTATACTTTAAAATTTAATGACATTTACTGCTTTTATAGTTGTTGTATTTCGCAACCCAAAATTGACCCAAATCGCAACTTAATTTTGACCCAAAGTTTGATCACTTTGT
>NZ_BAAACZ010000035.1:0-7081 GCF_039521975.1 Alkalibacillus silvisoli
CGCCAACGGCCGCCATCCAAAACCTCACTCTGAATTGTGTCTCTACCCCAACAAATATTGTAGAGCCTTTATTTTGAGTCAGTACCATAACGTTATACCTTATAAAACAAAAAAAGAGACTCCCTAATTATTGGAAGCCTCTTAAATATTTCTTATGCAATTGTCGTGTTCACTAATTTCTCAGTTTGCTTACAGCTAATGTGCTGTTGAATAAAATTAATTGAAGCTTCATTAAAATCTTGAGCTTGGTCAATATTACAAACATGTCCACAATCAGAGATGACTTCTAAGGATGAATATGAATCCCTGTCAACTGCGTATTCAGCACCCTCTATAAAGACATGGTCCTCATCACCCATCAAAAACAACTTCGGGACTTTGTTTGACATATTAACAAAGGTCTTGTGAAGGTTGTTAGACGTAACTAGTAACTCCGCCCACCTCACAAACTCTGATTGTCCTAACTTAGCCGCTTCTCGAACAAACATATTCCGCGACTTCTTATGGTTTTTCTTCGGCATTAAAATACCCGCAAATAGTTTGTATAGGAACATATAAGGAACAATCGAACGCACTAAATAAGCTAGTTTAAACAGTATGTCTGTCCAAAACTTCCACTTAATGACCGCACCTCCCATTGTCATCGAAGCAATTCTCTCAGGAGTCCTGCGGCACATCTCTGTCATCACCATTGTCCCTAAAGAAATACCGACTAAATGGGCTTTCTTAATATTTAAATGATCCAATACTTCCATCACTTTTTTAGCGATGTTTTTACATGTGTACTTTATATCTATAGAATCACTATTTCCGTGACCTGGAAAATTAATAAACACACAATTAAAATACTTTTTAAATCTTTTAGCTTGCTTATAAAACAATGTATGGTTTCCACCAACTCCATGCAAGAAAACAACCCATTCCTTGCTCGTATCATGCTGGTATAATTTGTAGTCTAATATCATAAGTCTCCACCCCAACAACCAAACCTTTTAGAAAAACTTAGTTTGTCCCCAATTCTTATGCTAAAACACTCCATGATTGAGACAAAATAAAAATAGTCCATAAAAAATGTAACACATTCCAACCGATCTGTCACCTTTCGACAGGTGGACATTGTGTGACATTAAGACTACTAGAAGGTCTGAAAATTGTCTCTTTTAATCACGCTCTGTTAAAGTCCGTTGTTGTTTTGTGATTCACTCTCGGTGGACGCTTTCACCCGCAGGGCACAAGTGCAACATCTGCTCAAACTTCCCTACCGGTCATTTGTCGCAGTGTCTTCTTTGCCGGGGCACGGCTCAGAGCCAAACAGCTTCATCGATTAAACATCTTAGTGTTTTGCACCGAGGAAGCCTACTTCGGAGCGTTACTAGCCAGACACAGGTGCATCACTCGGCAGGAAAACACTGCCTGTTGGGTCTCAGGGACTCGTGCTATTCCTGTGACGACCCGGACGGTCTAATGTCGACGTTGGCCACAGGACGCGGCCGAACTTAGTCGACCAGGAGTCGCCACCTTCGCTCATCACAATACAACAACTTAGAGCAACCTTTTAAATAATCAACACTAAGCTTTAACAGAGCCTTTAATTAAAGTCTTTCTTTTTGATACCATGCTAGAGCTCGTTGTTCTATTTGTTGCACCATACTCTCTTTACCCTTGACATACGCCTTGGAATCATATGGATATTCTTGAGACAACTGCTCCTTCAATTCACCATATTGTATTCTTATATCAGCACACGCCCTTAAATAATCCCTAAATACAAGGTGTCTGTGAATATGGAAACTACCAGCTTCAAATATATGAACATGGTGCGAGCGCTTGTCACCACCTTTTTGAAAATAACGCCTACCAGCAATACCATTCTCACCTTTAGGATCATATCCAATGGCTCTCATTTCTTTATTATACTGATCAACTGATTCAGTATCATTTACACCAATAAGTATATCAATAGTCGGCTTAGCTCTTAACCCAGGTACAGAGGTACTACCTATGTGATGTATCTCCCTACACTCTTCACCAAGAAGTGACTTCAACATTTCAGCTTCTTTTTGGTACTTTAATGGCCAATTTTTTTGATAGGGGATGATTTCAATTTTTCTCATTCGTTCACCTCATCAATTGTACTTAACCATTGATTGACATAATCGTCTATGATTTGCTTTTGATCCCAGTTGTCACGTAAGTGTGGAAAGATGAATTGTTGATATACCGTTAAGTAATATAATGGAGCAATCCTTTTTACTAAGTTAAACTCATACCTTAAATTCTCTAACGTATCAAAATCATTCCACTCACTTAAGTATTCTTCTAGTAAGCATTCACCTATATTTGAAGAAAAAGTTTCTTCAAGTTCATCAACGATTACTGTTGCACTCAAAAACGGGTGTGATATGGTACAATCTGACCAATCATATATAATCGGTTGGTCACCTTGAACTATTATGTTTCCACCAAAGTAATCACCGTGTTCAAGTGCATATGGAATTTTAGAGGTTTCTAATTCATTACAAAATTTATAGACTGTACTAAGTGTGGAAATGAGATTTGAATATGTATTATTAGAAAAGTTCCCCACTTCCTTTAACTCACCTAAAGATACTTCTAAAAGTCCTTGAGTTGTCTGAGATACAGAATAAGTTGGGCACCCCATTTTCCTTAACTCACTTATTTGATTAATTGATTGCTTTTGAATAGCAGCTAAATTAGTAAGCGCGTCTCTCCAATGATTAATGTCGTTAGAATAACCGAGCAATCCCCCTTTAAGCTCCTCCATAATATATTCATTATTGTCTGGATTAACATAAATGACTGTAGGAACCAAACCTTGGTGGTATTTATTTAGGTAGTCACTAACCAGCGGCTCGTGACTAAAAACATCAGGAACTGCTTTAAAATAATAATCACCTGCACCAATAAATAATTTAAACAGCGAAGAACGTTCCCAACTTCTAATCTGTTTAAATTCTACATTTGTACTTCCAACCACATTTTTTACACGCTTTTCGAAATTATGGCGCCACTCCCCTTTAAACCAAGGTTGATCATACTGATTACTTCTATTAACCCAATTAGACAGGATCTTATAATCTTCTTCACCTATTCCTTCTAAGCTATAAACATCTTGTATATCAATCCACTTAACTTCTAATTCGTCAGTCGATCGATTTAAAATATCCACTTCGAAGACACGTGTCGTATCTGTAACAGCAAAACATTTTAGAACATGAGAATACAAATTGAAACTTTCACTGAAATAACTATTAATATGTTCAGTTAAAGCTATATGTTTGGAAGAGAAACATGATTTGGGAAGATGCCACTCATTATTCTCATTTATTAACATCAATTTTTGATCGATCGAAGAAGTAACGATGAACTTATGAAGTATAGAACTACACATATTAATTAACCCTTTCATACAAATTAAAACCACTGTCTTCATGATCAAAAACCAGTGAAAAATGCACCTACAACTAATCCAATAACCATTAAAATTAAAGTCGCCTTCGCAAAGTTCTTGAGATTCAAATTAAAATCGCCAAAAGCCATAACTAAACAGGCTATTAAATTTAAAAATGGAATAGCTATTAAAATTAATACAACAATCCAAGTGACAATCGATACCTCCTGACTGCCCGGAGTCAGTTTATAGCTATAATCATTTGTTTGTTGGTAATTAGGATGACTTTCTATATAATTATGATCCATACCGCTCATCACCTTTTAATCAAAGAAGTCCATATGCTTCTTTTCCTGCTTATAATAATTCAATCGATCTTCCAGCGTACCTGTATGGAATTCAAATTTATGACCATCAGGGTCGGTGAAATATATCGACTTCATATCTTGTTCGTCACGCGGGCGCCCTGATAGAATATTCACTCCTAGATCTTTTAACTTAGCGTACACTTGCTCATACTCCTCTTCATCAATCGTAAAAGCAATATGTGTATAAGATTGTTTAATTTCATTACGCGGAATATCTTTTTCCACATTAAGAGCAAGCCACAAACCATTCAAATCGAAATAAGCCGTATTATCACCTTTTACTAATATCTTAGCTTCAAAAACCTTCTGATAAAAATCGATCGCTTGGTCTAAATCCGAAACAGAAAACAATAAATGATTAATCCCTTTTACTGACATACCTTCACCTCAATGAAATCAACCAGATTTAATTTGGCGCTACTAATTCCACCTTTATTCGGTCTGGGTCTTCGAAATAAACAGCATAATAATCTTCCCCACCTGCATACGGGTGGCGATCTGAATAAAGAATGGGTATTTTTTTATCCTTTAATTTGCGTGTCATTTCATCAACATGATCACGTGAAGATGCATGAAACGCTATATGATTCAAGCCTACTCGACACCTATGATAAGGTACGTCAAGGAACCGCTCCTCTACTTGGACAAAAACGATATATGTATGGTCAATTTTAAAACTATGTCCACCATCCCATTTTTGAAAAGAAGAATACCCTAATTCACCCAGAAGCCATCCCCAAAATTCTGTAGATTTTCTTAAGTCTGATACGTAAATTTCTATATGATGTAGTAACCCTTTATGCATACGAGATCCCCCACGATCATTAATCAAAGTAAACCGGTTGTTTTGGGTTCTGTAAATGCTGAAATGCTATATTAATTTGTGACTCTGTGTTTCTTGCAACCGATAATGGTGGTAATTCATCTTCACCAAAAAACTCAACAGCACTTGTCTCAATTCCTTCTTGAGCTTGCCCGCCAATGATTTCACACAAAATAAACATTTTATAAACATGGTAAGGAGATGGTGGATGGTCATGTTTCGCCTTATCAAATACACTAATTAACTTAGATACTTCAACATCATAACCCGCTTCTTCTTTTACCTCATTTACGGCCACTTCACCTGGAGACAAGCCTATATCTCCCCACCCTCCTGGTAATGCCCACTTGCCATCACCATTCTCCTTAACCATTAAAATTTTATTATCTTTAAAAACAACAGCCCTAATATCTACTTTAGGCGTAGCATAGCCGGTTTCATTTGCGAATAAATCTTTAATGACTGTTTGCTCGATCTCAGTATGCTGCGCTAAAATATCTGAGCTTATTTCTCTAATCATCTCGAACCTTTCTATGTCATAAATATCTTTTGAATAAGTTAACCCTGCCTGTGCTATAGACTGAAGTTGCTTGGCCCATTCTAACCATTTAGGTTCCATATGTTCACCACCAAAATTAAATATATTTAAATAAATAACATTCATTTCTTGAATAGTTAATATTTCTATTTCTGACCTGATTAAACCTTTAATCAATAAAGTCTTATATTAGTATGTTACCATTAATCCATGGTAAGTTATGGAATTATAGCTTCATTATACATTGGGGGAATGATTCATGGAACAACGTGTAGCAAATATTTTCGAAAAATTTGCAAAAGAAGAATGTGAAGGGTACTGCGAACTTTACGAACACTTATCTTTAAAGATAGCTGATGACGAAGAGATACTACAATTGGCCTCACACGCAAGAGCAGGACAACCTATTCCAAATTTGTTATTCGGTGCAGTCCATGCCCTTTTATTAAAAGGTAAAGAACACGAGTTAAAGCACTTCTATCCAAGTATTGTTTCAGAAGTTAAAGATGTAAAAGATTCTTATCCGTATTTCAAAGACTTTTGCGAGAATTACCGCGATGAAATTATAGAATTTTTACAAACGAAACTAGTTCAAACAAACGAAGTAAGACGATGTACATACCTTTATCCTACATTCAGCTACATATATGAAATCGCCAAAAAGCCGTTAGCCTTAATTGAAATTGGGACTAGCTCAGGTCTTCAGCTGCTATGGGATCAATACAATTATTCTTATGGTTCAGGCCAAATTTACGGTAACCGACATTCAAATGTACATTTAACTGCTGAGATCAAAGGTAATAATGAACCTGCCCTTCCAGTAGAAGCTCCACCAGTTGCGAAACGAATTGGCGTAGACCTCAATGTGTTGGACTTAAATGATGAAGAAGATGAATTCTGGCTAAACGCTCTCATATGGCCGAACCTTCATGAACGAAGAGAAACGCTTCAACAAGCAGCAGAAATGGTTAAACAAACTCCACTTACTTTAATTGAAGGAGATGGCGTGGCAATGCTTTCAGATTTAGTCAATGACATTCCAGAGGACTATGCAGTTTGTGTTTTTCATACACACGTTGCCAATCAAATCCCGGAGCAGACTAAAGATGATTTGCTTGAAGAAATTAAAAAGGTTGGTTCAACTAGAGAAGTCTTTCACGTTTACAACAACATTCAAGATCGCGATTTACACTTAGACTATTATATAAACGGCGAAGAATCTCTAAACACTATTGCTACAACAGCTGGTCATGGGAAATGGTTTACGTGGGAATTATAAATTATTAAACAAGCTTACATAGAGCATTGAATTGCAACTTAATTTAATGCTCTTTTTCACTTCATACATACATTTACTCAATAGGATATTTCCTAGATAAAGTATTAATTTTCTAAAAGCAACAACTTTTCCAAGTTCGCTTGATTTTGCCCCTCACTTTCATTAGGTACCCAGGAAACCGAGACTTCTACCCCCTCCTTCAAGTCTTCGAGATGAATAACTTCCTCCAATTGATCTACCATCTTGCTATTCTCTGTCACTCGCAAGTTCACTTCCATATTCTCACCTTCAACAGTCATCTCTTTATTAATATGATCTAAATCAGTAATAACCCCCCTTAACGAAGAGTGTTGGTGCGAATCAGACGTGTCTTCCATTGTATTAGAGTAACCACAGGCGCTAAGTGATAGAAATACACTTATCATTAAAAGAAAAATTAGCTTAATTTTCACTTTTACCATCTCCAAACCTTGAATAGACAACGAGCCACGGCATAAATTTATCACAAAACTCAATTAATCTATATCCATTTTCTAAAGAAAAGGTAGCTCAACTAAGGGTGCATGGTGCCATAATCTCCTAAACTGAACTACTGTTTATAGTAATCTAAAACTGACCCAGAATCGCAATTGAAAACTGACCCAAAGTAATAGAAAATTAC
>NZ_BAAACZ010000036.1:0-14095 GCF_039521975.1 Alkalibacillus silvisoli
AAAAAAACACTAAATTTTAATCCGGAAATAAAATTTAATCACTTGTTAAGTGCTCTTTATGTAAAACTCTTAATGTACATGAGAACAGACAACATTAAAGTTTGCCCTGGGTGTAAAAAACCTTTTGAAGCAACTAGAGTGGATCGGAAGTATTGCTCAGATGCGTGCAAAAGCCTTATTAACATGCGAAACCACAGAAAAAGAAAAAGGTAACGCGTTCGCACACACTCTGTAACTATATTCACTCAGGGGGTATTCACTAGCGTTATATAGTGGTCGTGTTTCACGAATCTGTGAAAGACTAGAGGTGAGCGTATTTATGCACTTACCTCTTTTTTGTGACTTTCCAGCGTGAGTAATACCTAAACAATCACCCTGTTGATCCGTTGAAAATTACCTCTAAACTTAATACATAATTTCGGTTATGTATAACCAACCTTCACGAACGCTAGCCAGCTCAATTTTGAGCCCTCTAATAAAGATGACGTATGTTCAACTTACGCCATATTAAAAAGCTCATATTTCCGTTCTAAGAGATTTTTATTTAAATTAGACATATAACACTAGAGAGGGTTAAAACGTTTAAATTTACCCCAATCCTGTTGTTTTTATGACACTACATTCTGTTATTAAATGCTTGCATGGGGTTGTTTTGGAAAAGTGCTCCTGATCCATGGGGTTTGTTTCGGAAGTATGCAACCTTAACATTCCTTAACATGAAACCTCAACATTTCTCAACATGCAGCGTTACTGTTCGTGCTAGGTTTTGCTAGGTTCAAAGGTTGCAACCTTACGCATGAGAACCTTAAGTTTTCTTAACTTCGAAGGTTGCATAACTAAAAGGCAAAACCTACTAGAAGTCGGTTTTCGTCCATGCAACCCTATAATGCAAAACTGTTCCGTCTTGGACAAAAATGTCCGTCACGCTCGAAAAGGTTGCAATTAAGCAACACTTTGCAACCCTACGAAACCTCACGCATGAGAAATTGAGGTTTTCTGAGGTTCAAAGGTTGCATAAACCTAATCAGTGGGGACCAAATTGACCTCTACTGATCATTTTCGCCAGAAGTGGCGAATCACTTATTCAGGGGTACGCAACCTGCTGACAACTGAACATTTATGCCATCATTCTCCATCATAAAAGGTTGCATTATAGGGTTGCTCTTTTTTAAGGCCTCTAAAATCTCTAAATGTTTCTTTTTAACTTTTACTCAAAATTGAGTAAAACCAATATTCCAATTTAGAATAAACGACCTAGATTGAGTCTAGGGTGGGGTAAGTTGTACTTACGTCATCATCTAATAAACCTTTTTAAGGTGTCCGATATGTCCGAATATCCCCCCCTCGAAACGAGGGTATCTGACTTTTGGTTACTCAATTTTGAGTGATCAAATATTCCAATTTAGAATAAATGACTGTTCAGAGGGTCATATTCGCACAAAGGTTTTTGCTCAATGCTTCCTCTTCACTATTTAGAAACACGGGGTCATTTCAAATGAGGTCATAAATTATAAAGAACACTGATATACCAGTCATTTAGTTGCTCTTAAAATGCTTAAAATTACTTACAACATTCACCGTAAAATTAATTTTTAGATAAATAATCAAGTTAACACCAAAGTTAAGTAGATCCATAAGCTGAATTTTAAGAACAAAGGGAGCCAATATTAGTGGACACCCTTGAAAGCAAACGACAAACACCTTAAAGGTGTGTAAGTGGGCACTGGTGACAATCAAATAAAAAAGGGATACTCATTCGAGTACCCCAGGGCTACGCCCATAATATAAAGAGCCACACCAGTGAACACCTAATTTTTTACAATTCTTTAGCTAACTTATGGACATATCCAACGGACATTTTAGACCTTTCTGCTAGTTCCCTGTAGGTTGCATTAGGGTATTGTTGCATCAAATCTTTCAATATTGCCTTTCTCTCGTCTTTTTTTAGCTTTCGAGACTTATTATACTCAGAGCGTTTTAAAACACCCTCATTTCTTCGCTGTGTTTTTCTGCGTGTATTATTTCGTCTATATTTTTCTGTTTTTCCTATGATCGTACTTAGTTGTTTTTGTTCTTCTTCGGTGATCTCCAGCCAATCAATTAATTTGTTGTTGCTAATATTATAGCCAGCTCCTGGATAACCTTTTTGGCGTGCTAATGCGTTCGCTTCTTCATCATTACGTGCATAAAAAGCCTTCTCTGCGCTTCTTGTAGCTCGTTCGACCTCTTGGCTAGGTAAGGGGTCTGTAAATTCTAAGTTGAGTGTCATGGTTTGATTAAATGCTTCCTCTGGATCGTTCGTGTAACAACATAGCCAATAACGATATAAGAAGCACACATATTCTCTGTGGCCTTTTAAATCATAGTTTCGTAGATTAATAAGCTTGATTAAGTCCATTAAACGCGCATGATGTAAGGAATATGTATTGTATAAACGTTGCACTTTAGATGGACGGCCACGCTTAGGCTTACGTTTTGGATCCAAATTAGGTAAATATTCTTCTTGAATATCTCTCAATACATAACGATAGTTATGTCTATACTGTACTTTTACGACTTCACCACTCTTAGAGTTAACGCTACCAGCTACTCTAAATACTCTTGCAGCATCTTTGGCCAATGGATCTCCGCCAACTGCTTTTAGCTTTTTTAAAAAGTTGTCCTGTACGGCTTGCCATAATGGTAAAGCTTTATAAGGTAACGGTTCTATGAGCCATACAAGCGCTAAACCTCGTCCAGAATGGATAATTAAATTCGGCTCAGGTATTTCTTTGTCCATTAATTCTAATTCTAGCTTCCCAATTACCCATTCGGGGTCATAGTTTAATAGATAACAGTCAACATCAGCATATAAAGAGCGCAGTTGCCTTATATTTTCAATTTGTCTCTGAGGTTTATAAAACGTATTTTGACTAAAATAAATGTCCTCACCAAGCCATTTTGATAACACTGTCGCTAATTCCGATGGTTTGTAATGGTACTGGTGAAACCCGTTTTCTGTTTTACGTGCTAATGTTACATATCCGTCTGCTTGATCGTGATGCAATCCTGTATGTTTTTCTGCGCTTTTGTATGCTTTCTCGTTCATCTTTTAAACCTCCCCATAAAAATGTGTGGAAGGTTTTTTATCTCCTATGCTATAATGTCCTTAACGATGTTTTTGTTAGAAGACAAAAAACCCATTGAGAACTCTCGTTTACAGCTCCCCAAAACTGTTTATGAGAGTTCTCTTTTTTTGTGCGATGGCGTAAGTTGAAATTACTCCACCCTATCGATTTGTGTCCAAGCTGGACATTTCTTGTTCTTGTATCCATGCATCAATCGACCGTTTTCTGAAAAGCATTCGACGTCTTATTCGTGCGTGTGGTATTTCGTTTTTACGAGCCATTCTGTAAATAGTGTCTAAGCAAACACCTAAATAATCAGCAGTTTCTTGTGCTGTCATGCGGTCTTGCATCCAAATCCTCCTATAATTCATTAATAGCAGCCATCAATTCAGGCTTCGTTTTACGCGTATATATCCTCGTTGTATTAATGTCACTGTGCCCTGCTAAATCAGCCACGGTATCAATCGTTAATCCTTTATCAATTGCGCTCTTACAAAAGAAGTGTCTGAAATTATGAGCGTGCGCTTTTCCTTCATCAACACCTGCTAGATCAGCGTATTTTTTAATTACACCGTGAATTGTTTGACGGTTTATACGTCCACGTTGGCCAGTAAATAAGAACTCTGAGTTATCGTAACGATCTTTCATGTAATCCAGCCATGCTGTGCGAACTTTAGAAGAGATAAATAATTGACGATGCTTATTTCCCTTACCTTTGACCCATATATATTCTTTTTTATAATCCTCAGCTTTTATCTGCAGCATTTCACTAACGCGTGCGCCTGTGTAGTAAAGTGTATAAAATATAGCTTTTGCCCTAGTGTCATTATTAGTGACGGCAGCATCTACTAACTTTTTAAAATCATGCTTGTCCAACATATCTTCTAAGTACTCTTGTCTTTGCTGCTTTTCTTGTTTAATGCGCACAATAATAGATTGATCGCACTCAGTATTCAAAAACTCTATGAATTGTTTAACACTTACCATTTTTCGGTTTATTGTCTTGATTTTTAAACCTTCTTCTTTCAGTACATTTTTGTACTGGTCTATATCTTCTTGATTGAGTTCTTTCATGTCTTTCCCCAAATAAGACACGAACTGCTTTAGATCTCTTAGATAGCTGTTAATTGTGTTATCCGATTTTTCCTCAGACTTTAAATAATTAACGAAATGATCTAAGTAATTCATTTCCCCACCTCACAATGTTTTTGTAGAAGACGATTTATTTTAAGTGCTTTGTTTTTGCTTATTTTCCTTTAGCCACTTCGTAACATCTTCTAAATCAAATAAAATCTTACCGCCAATTTCGTAATATGGCATTCCTTCATTTTTTCTAAGACGATAAATAGTTGAGCGTGACATTTTAAGCTTACTTTCAAGCTCTTTTACAGTTAATAGATCACCCATACAATCACCTCAATTCATTTTTTGTTATGTTTTTCATTGTAGACTACGTTTCTTGTTGTGTCAAATCGTTTTCTGATGTATCAAAAATCGAAATTCTGTATACATAAGATACATTATGTATTGAGTTTTTTATAAAAAAATTGCGAGAAATGTTAGGAAATATGGTTTTTTAAAATAAAGATATTATATGATTAATATACAAAGATTGAAAAGGTTGGGTTGTATGAGTAATTACACTATAAATCCGAACTCTAGAGAGACTCAGGTTGTCGGAAAAATCCCTCAAAAAATATTAGACTATTTATCTATCAAGTGCCCTGATAAGGAAATTAAAATGTACCCAGGTGTCATTAAACACTTAAGTAGAAGTGGTCATTACAATATCTTTATGGAACATTATCAAAGCATTCCTGATATGATTAGCCAACCTGATTATGTTGGCCAAAATCCAAAAGAGCCAAATAGCGTTGAATTGTACAAGCGATTATCAGATACTTTGCTAGTCGCAATTAAGCTTGACCCAAGTGGATATTTGTATTTAAGTTCTTTTTACGATTTGCATAATGCCGATCACAAAATCCAAAAGAGGTTAAGGTCTGGACGTATTATTGCGTTTAGTGACATTAAGTGATTTTGAGTGGATTTAAGTAGTTTTACGTTGTTTTACGTACTTTTTTGTTTACATTAGTGCAATTTGTGGTATCATATTGATACAAACTCATATATTATTAATGGATCTTTGAGGTGGGAAAGGTTCCCCACGCGCTACACTTTGTGTAGTTACCAGAGATGCAGGATACGCCGACCTGCCATAGATCCACTTAAAAATAAACCCTACGCTTTATGCGTGGGGTTTTTTAGTGTTCAAACGCGTTCCCCTATTGCCAATATAAGGTTTTAGCAACATAATATAGACAAGGCGATAACGCAAAGGGGGAGCTGTAAATGAGCGATCAATACTATCCATCAAAGGAAGTATGCGACCGTTTAAACGTGTCCAGTAGCACGTTGAGAAAGTGGTGTTTAGCATTAGAAAAGAAGGAATACGAATTTGCGAGAACAGAGCAAAACAGGCGATTATTCCAAGATCATGATCTACAAGCTTTAGAGAGTTTAAAAGAACTCATTCAAGATAGAAATATGACGTTGGAGAACGCATCAATCATTGTTGTATCAAGGTTTCAAGGGGAGCGTTCTTCTACACGAACACCATCTGTTCGCGAACCTAAAAACACTCATGATTTTGAAGAATTAGGAGAAATAAAAGCTAAATTAGAAGAGCAGCAAGAGTATATGATGAAGCAAGAACAGTTTAATGCTGCGCTTATGGAAAAGCTTGATCAACAGCAGAAATATATTAATAATCGATTGGACGAACGCGATCAAGCGCTTATGCAAACACTCAATCAGATTAGCGAGGAAAGAAAAGAGCAAGCTAAGTTACTGGAAGAGCAAAAACAAAAAGAAGGTTGGTTTTCCAAGCTTTTTAATAAAAAATAACGCCCTAACTTGAAGTTAGAGCGTAACAACCGTACTTTTTTGTACACTTGTTGAGGATGGGGTGGTTTGAAACCACAACATCTTTCAAAGGGGGTAATTTGAAACGACCCCCCCCTTTAAAAAGATGAGGTGATTTGAAATCACGTCATCGATTAGTTATAATAATCTTAGTCAGTGTTTTGTGAGAAGTCATTCTGTGCCCTCAGAATGGCTTTTTTCTTTGTCTGAAATGTTTTTTATAACGCTAAATAACGCATCATGTCCTGCGCGAAACCCTTTTTCAAACCCAGCTACGAATAACGCTTTTTCTTCATCATTCAATCCCTCTGGCATAAACTCATTTACTAAATAAGCTTCTGCCTCTGCTGTGCTGTAATTATTCTCTCTAATTAACCCATTAACTTTGTTCGCTTGTTCCTCTGTTAAAATAATCATAAAGACACTCTCCTCTTATTTTTATTTTTCAAGTTGTTTTGCAAGCATGGACAATGGATAATATCGCCCATTAACGCGAATGTACGGCTTTTTTAAAATCGTAAGGCCGTAAACCATATTTACACCCCTTTCCACACTTCATTGTATTAATCCACAACTTCATTGTACTATTTCGTTGTAATTTGTCAACACTTCATTGTATTTTTTGTTATATTTTGTTGATAAAGTGCATTCTTGATTGTAAAATACTATTTGACATAAAAAACCAAAAGGGGAGTACGAAGATGATTAAGTTTCGTTTAGACAAATTATTGCTAGAAAAGAACCATATGAAAGTATCTGAGCTTCAAAAAAAGAGTGGTGTAAACAAAAATACACTTTATGCAATCTACAAAAACCAAGCCAAACGTGTTGACTTGTCGGTCATGGAGCGAATTTGCAAAGCATTAGATTGCACGCCTGCTGACTTATTGGAGTATGTAGAAGAATAAATAAAAGGGTGTGTCAAAGTTGACACCCCCTTCTCGATACATAATACGCCTTATGTTGTTTAACTTACGCCTTCCAGATCCAACTCTTCTAACTGCTTTAATGCTGAATAAAATGGCATGCATTCTTCATCATCGTAAACATTCTCTATATGGTGCTCTAGGTAAGCCATTTCTCCATCCTTATTCACATTAATTCTGACAAACATGTCTTTTGAAACCTTTCCTACACACTCTTTCAGCAGATCTCTGAATGCCATTAGATATTCATAAAACATAAGATGTGCCCCTGGCTTTTCAACTCTATTCAATCGCGAAAGATAGTAGTTTATCTTTTCTTCGTTTTCAACAGCTGGAGCAACCATTGACGTAACCCAACGCTGAGGGTGTTCCTTTTCAATCCACGCCCCATGACTAAAGTTGACCATTCCTGTTTTTCCATCTTCATAGAAACCATTCAAGCAAACAGGAAGACCTTTTTCATCATAAAGGAAATTTAGCCAGTATGAGTCGTCATCATAGTCTAAACCTTTGTCAATTTGCTTCTCTTCTTCAACCATTTCATAGTAAACTTTTCTTGCCTTTTGCTTACAAATCTCTAGTGGATCGTCAGGCTGAACTTTATCGGATAATCTCTCATAAAACCATTCGCATAATTCACGAACGCCACCACTTCTAAAAAACACTTTGTTAGTTAAGCGTTTCACCTTATCATCACGGTTTTTAAGATATTCCGTTTCACCGTCTAACCCATCTTCAAAAAAGTTTGTAGGTTGTACAACTAAACTATCTGAAACACTCATTGCAACTTTTGCTTTTGAGTGATTTCCGTCTATAATCAATGTCATTTAATCATCTCCTTTTAAAATCCAACTGGTTCAACAACTTCACCCTCTGGGAAGTATTCAAGCGCATAACTCACACCGTCATCTAAGTGAGGTATGCTCGGTAATGAAATGTTAGGTATGTTCGGTAGTCCAAATGAGCCACCGCCCACCCCGGGTACCCAACTCGGGATATTAAAGCTTGGTAAACTATTAATTGCGCTTCCAACACCGTTAATCATGCTTTCTACAGCGCTAATAATTCGATTGAATATGTTCATCACTGGGCTTAATGCTGACTGTATGCCTGACTTGATGCCTTGAAAGATACTAATGAAGGTATTAACGAAACTTCTCGCTCTGCCAGCTATAGCATTCCAGGTGTTAGAAAAGAAGTTTGCTACTGAGCTGACCATCGATTGCACGCCATCTCGCATACTGGTAATACCAGAAACAACTCGGTCACGTAGACTTTGTGCTGCGTTAGATGCTAAATCACGCGCTCTTTGTATGCCATTTGCTATACTATCTCGTGCACTTTCTATCCGATCAGTCACAGCTTCTTTAATATTAGTGAATACCTCAGTCGTTGTCTCCCAAATTTTATCCCAGTTTTTAATCATCAAAGCGACTAATGCGACTATAACCGCACCTACCCATACCCAAGGATTAGTGAACGCTATTACGAATTTAGTTAACTTCAAGACTAGAGGTAGCATAGTGCCGATCAAATTGATCATACTACCGAACCCCATGAGAACCGGCCCCAATGCAGCTGCCAAACCTACTGCAATTCCCATATAACGCTGAACTTCGGGGCTAAGGTTAGTAAACCAAGTAATAAGCTCTCCGATCGTTTCGCCAAGGTTTCTCATCATTGGAACAGCTTCCTCACGAATAAATGGGATTAGCTGATCTTTAATGACGGGCATTAAGTCTGTTACCACTTCACGCACTACCCCCATAAATTCTTGCTTTAACTCTTCCATAGCTTTTCTATACTCGTTAGCATCTTCTAAAGCATCTTCACTCATGATACGACCACTATCATGGGCTTTATCCGTGACATTCTCGATTTCATCGCTTGTCATGCCTAAGATTGGCGCTAATTCGTCATAAGAGCCACGTAATAAGTCTGTACCTAATCTCGCGCGCTCCCCTTCATCTTCAACACCTCTCAAAGCGTCCATAAGCATGTCCATGCGTTCATCAGGAGAGGCGTTGTCTAATTCTTCATACTCTAAACCTAATGCTTCAATAGCTTCTGCCTGTTTTCCTGTTCCTTCTTCTATGCTGTGCATTTGTCTCGTCAATTGTTTAGCGCCATTTGTCACAGCATCTTGAGAAACGCCTGCTTGATCAGCTACAGCTTGCCATTCCTGAATGCGTTCTGTACTCATTCCTGTTTGATCAGAAAGGTCTAAAACTGCATCAGCATAATTAGCAACCTTACCAGTTAGACCTAATAATGCAGTACCAGCTAATGCTATGGGGCCTGTAACCCATTTAGTCATTCTTCCGCCCGCTCTTTGCATGCTCTGACCCATATTTTGCATTGAGTTTTGAACTTCTTTTATGTTTTGTTCAAACTTCTTTTTATCCATTTCGGCTTCAAAAAACACCGTACCGTCTGCTTGTGACATTCACTCGCCCCCTTTTATCAAAAAATAAAAGGCATCAACCGAACGCGTTCGCGAACGATCAATGCCTTAGTTGTTCTAATAGCAATTATTTTCTCGTTTGAGTTTCCTTGATATTTGATATTTTCCCTTGATGCCACTTAATTTCAACTTCTCCATGTCCTGTTTTAGGAATTTCTAGACGTTCCAATTCGCCATTTCTGGCAACATAAACAGACTGATCAACGACCTTGACTGTCTGATTCATCTACTACCCTCCCAAAGTCGATACATAAGCACGATTATGTTTTTTATTTATCAGCTTTAAAGTTCTTATTTGTCGTGAGCCAATCAAACATAAATTTCACGACCTCGGCCATATTGTGCATTGATTGACCAGATGCTTCGTAAAGTTCGTCAAACGCCCCTTCACCAAATAGCGCGTCCAACACTTCTTTTGAAGCTTCGTATGAGCGTTTTTGGAAGTCTTCGTATTCATCATCTGTCATTGCAACTAAGTCCACTTCCTGCGCTTCATCAGCAAAATCAGTGTACTTTACTGCTACTCTTTGATACTTGTTTAGAGCTTCATCTGACAGATCAACCAAATACTCTTGGCCATTAATATTAAATTTCTGTTCTGGCTTCTTAAAATTAAACTTTGGCGTTACATTTGTCATAGATCATTCCCCTTTAAAAGTTTTTTCTCACAACGTCTTTAACGACATCTAACCAGCTTTTTTTATTTTCGGATTTAGCCGCCTCAAACCATAACCCTTGAGCTTTCGGATGATTGTCCGTACTGAAATTATACTGAGGGTTATAATATAAACGTCTTGCTTGAGGGGCTACATATCTGATTTTCCCTTTTCCAATATCAGAATGAATGTCAGCAGATTCAGCCAAATAGCCGTGATCTCTTGGCACGAATGGGCGAGTGTCTTTAATAATTTGATTATCAAAAACGTATTGCGCCATGCTGTGCGTTCTCTCAAACTTTTTCTCAAGTCTACTAACAGGAAAATCAACGCGTACATTGAATTTAACTGACATTTGGATCACCTCTTATTTAGGAATACGAATGTCGATATAGTGCATTTCAAAATACGGGCTTAGCTTGACTTGTTTAGTTTCAAACCTTCTTAATTTACCTAGTTCACTACTAAATATTTTGTGATTTTCATTGTTGATTTCTTCAATTTCTTGCTCTTTTGCTGCTAACTGTTCCCTCAAATTTAAAACTTCATCAACTTTATGTTGGTATTCTTGTTTAATCTTTTCCCCATCTTGCTTAAGTGCATGGGTCATTTCTTTTGTAAGACTAGGATTACTGGAGTGAACCTTTTCTTTCAACACGTTTAAATCTTTCTCAAGCTTTTCATACAAAAGACCGCGCTTTCTGATCTTGTCTTGATAATGTTCCATCTTGTCAATATCATAATCTACCTCAGCAAGCTTGTAAGACTTTTCAAGATCTCTAATTTCTTGCTGCACTTCATCCATCTTGCTTTTTATTTTGTCGTACTTCTTCATGTGCTTCTCAACTAACGCCTGAACGTTTTCCATGTTTCCCATCTCCCTTATTTTTAAGTTTTGCTCGTAACCTTAATGACTTCACGTTCACCTTTTAACCCTTTTAAAAAATCGTCTTTTTGTTCTTCGCTTGAGCCTTTTTTTACACCCAAACTCTCAGCAAAAGAGTCCTTCTTCTCTTCACTCATGCGATCACCTCGCTTTATCAATAATCGGTAATTCCAAGAACACAAAATCCCTCTCTTATCTGACTGATCATTTTCTCAATCTCATCAGGTGTGACGTGTGTTGTATCCATTAGCAAGTCCAAATACTTTTTATCGCTCATAGCAGCTATAATGTCGATGTTTAGCATTTGGGTTGCATAAACAATCTCTTGAACACATTCCTCACGTTCTTCTATTGCTCTAATAGCAAGCTGTTCAGTTTTATGATATTTATTAACTAACCAACCAGTATCATCAACAGATTGAGAGGGGTAAGCCATGTGATAGCAATCGTTGTTCCAGTAATACAATTCTTGCAAGAGTCTCCCTAACTTTGACTGTCGATACAATATGCCCCCTCCCAAACTCAATACATAAACAGACTTATGTTATTTATTTAAGCGTTGATCTTCCCCTTGCAAACGGACTGACCACGCTTGTTCACCCATGCGAGAAAATATTCTAGTGCCACTCATGCCATATTTAGCTTTTAAATCGCTGGACGAGTAATTTGTGGTATAAACATTTGCTTTACCTAGGCGATCGTCTAAAACCTTCTCAATAATCGATGAACCCCAGCTCTCAAAGTCATTGTCAGCGTTCTTGGTGTACTCTGAGCCGATGTCATCTAAAACTAATAGATCTAAATCGCGCAGCATACGGTACAATTTCTGCTCAGATATGTTAGAATTAGGCTCATAGGCTTGTTTTACATAATCAAAAAGCTGTTTAGTCTTTATAAATAGCGCTGTATACTCTTGGTCTCTTATTGCCTTTGTAATTGCATAAGCTAGATGGCTCTTGCCCAGTCCTGGTTCTCCACTAAGTACTAAGGACTGGCTTTTATTTTGTTCAAAACCTCTTATGAAGTGAACAGTTTTTTGCTTCGCATCTTGCTGTGAACCGTTGTGCGGTTTATAGTCATTGACTGTCGCTTCTTTTAAATCATCACTCACTTGTTCATATTGCAAAATACGCTCCATTTCTCGCGCTCTCCTATGCGCTTCAAAACTCGGTAAATGCAAATTCTCAAGCACTTTTCGGTCTGAACATGGCTTACACGCTCCTAAAACCCCTCTACTAGTTTCATAGAGTTTAAAAACATGGCCACACGACTCACATTTCTTATCTCCAACTTCTCTAATAGGCATTGCCTGTTCCATTACCGCATTCATTTAAACACCTCCTAAAATAAATCTTTGTCTGGATCATATCCTTGCAGCTGCGTTCGCTTTTGAGGCTCGTCCTTTTTGAAATTAGATAATGGATCAGCCTCATCTAAGAAACGCTCAACATTACCTGGCTTCATAAATTCTTGTAGTGTCCACTTATGCGTCCAGTAATGATTGTCACTCGGCAAAATTGCCGAATAGTTATCGATTGCTTTTCTTAATTCCTCTAGGGAATAATCTTTCAATCTAGCATTTACATGACGTTTGATTGGCTCTGTTAATTTGCGATGTTTAATAATCTGCTTTTCGTTCCAATGCTCAAACAGACTTAATACATAATTGTTGTTATGTTTATTTTGTTTATATGTCTCTTTTGTATAGTGTCTATTTTGTAGCCCTTCCTTTTGTACATGTAGCTTTTGTACATCTACCTTTTCTACATGTAGGTTTTCGGCAAGTACAGGGTTCTCAAGAACTACAGTATCCCAATGTTTTATTTTGCGGTCTTCATAGACTGGATAACGCCTAACATAACCATGGTCTTTTAACTCTTGAAATCCACTTCTAAATGACTTCTCACCATCAGGCGCACGCTTAATAAGTTCTTCGATATGAAAATGCCAATCATCAGGAAGAGAAAGCATATAAGCCAATATCCCTCTAGCTTTCCATGACAAACGACTGTCTTGTAATCCGTAACGATCCATCACCACAAAATTAGAATTTTTCTCAACTCGCACTATTCCCAATGTCTTCACCCCCTTTCAGTAGTGGTCAATTTGGTTAGTACTGAATTTAACTATGAAGCCCATAATCTTTCTTAACTTCATCAATCGCTCCTAATAACGCTGCTTTTCTTTCTTCATCCAGTTCATGCTTCAACCAATTGCGCACAGTGTTTTCATGCACGTTTAGCTTTTGAGCAATCAACCAGTAAGGAATAGATCCTTTAGCTTCCATCACATCTTTATTCGGTGAAAACAACTGGAATAAAGTCATTAGCGTTACCCCCTTTTAAAAATAGTAACAACAAGTTATTTGTTGTTGTAATTCAATTGTATCAAGGGTATAATTCAATTAAAACTAACGAAAACGATAACAAAAACCGATAACAAAGGTGGTAACATTATGAGTGTTTTTTTCGATTTACCTTTAAAGTTGAACTGTGAACAAGAGGTGTCAGATAAATACTTTTTCGTTGAATCAATAAATGGGGAATTGTTCATAGTTGGAATGGATACTTCTCCCGAAGGAAATCAAACATACAATCCATTTGAAAGGGATGACATCATCCCCTCTCTTGTTGATCTGTATGAAAATATGAAGGATAAAAAAGTGAATGGAATGCCAGAGGATGAAAGAGGAAAAGACTTTGCCAAGGCTGTTTTAAATTGGGTTTCCAAATACGGATATTTAACAACAAAAACATGTTATATAAATGCCGAAGAAAAAGTAAATGGGCAAAGTTTAGAGGACTTTAGACAAGAGTGGGTAGACATAATTCTGATGTGGGAGTCATTTAGTAATATTACTAATTTGAATGAAGCAGATGTCGAGTATCTTGCCTTGCAAATAGAAGAGAAGATTAATCATACAACGATTTTCTCTATGTTTGATAATAGTTTTAATCTACTTTTTAAAGACAAAAGAGTCACAAAAGATAAATTTAAAAAAACACTAAATTTTAATCCGGAAATAAAATTTAATCACTTGTTAAGTGCTCTTTATGTAAAACTCTTAATGTACATGAGAACAGACAACATTAAAGTTTGCCCTGGGTGTAAAAAACCTTTTGAAGCAACTA
>NZ_BAAACZ010000037.1:0-584 GCF_039521975.1 Alkalibacillus silvisoli
CCGTGATCCGGTTCGGAGACAGTGTCAGGTGGGCAGTTTGACTGGGGCGGTCGCCTCCCAAAAGGTAACGGAGGCGCCCAAAGGTTCCCTCAGAATGGTTGGAAATCATTCGCAGAGTGTAAAGGCAGAAGGGAGCTTGACTGCGAGACCTACAAGTCGAGCAGGGACGAAAGTCGGGCTTAGTGATCCGGCGGTTCCGAATGGAAGGGCCGTCGCTCAACGGATAAAAGCTACCCCGGGGATAACAGGCTTATCTCCCCCAAGAGTCCACATCGACGGGGAGGTTTGGCACCTCGATGTCGGCTCATCGCATCCTGGGGCTGTAGTCGGTCCCAAGGGTTGGGCTGTTCGCCCATTAAAGCGGTACGCGAGCTGGGTTCAGAACGTCGTGAGACAGTTCGGTCCCTATCCGTCGTGGGCGTTGGAAATTTGAGAGGAGCTGTCCTTAGTACGAGAGGACCGGGATGGACACACCGCTGGTGTACCAGTTGTTCCGCCAGGAGCATCGCTGGGTAGCTACGTGTGGTCGGGATAAGTGCTGAAAGCATCTAAGCATGAAGCCCCCCTCAAGATGAGATTTCCCA
>NZ_BAAACZ010000038.1:0-2303 GCF_039521975.1 Alkalibacillus silvisoli
TAATCCACTCTTCGGTCTCTCGTGCCCTATATGAAGGTCCTTTCATGTTTAATACATATGATTTATGTGTTAGACGATCCGTTAAGGCCGATGTTAAGACTGGGTCATGAAATACCTCCTGCCATTTCATAAATGATAAGTTACTTGTGATGATGGTTGATTTTCTACCCGCTCGTAAGGAGAGGTGACTGAAGAGTAATTCAGCTCCCTCCTTGTCAAATGAAATGTATCCAAGCTCATCAAGTATGACTAAGTCATACTTCTCAAACTTCAGCTCAAAAGAACGTAACTTTCGCTCTGACCTTAATTCTTTCAATTGGTTAATCAATGAAGGAACCGTCGCAAAATATACCTTATAGCCTGCTAAACAAGCTTCAACACCCAATCCAATGGCTAAGTGGGTTTTCCCAGTCCCTGGAGAACCTGTAAAAACTACATTTTGTCCGTTTTCGATAAACGACAAGGTTTTTAGCTTCTCTAGTTTTTGTCTTGCTTCTTCAGGCAAAGAGTCCTCATTTACTTCTTCTAGTAATTTCTTCTCTGGAAATTGTGCGTTTCGGATTCGGTTTTGTTTTGCTCTTATGACCCGGTCGGCCTTTTCTTGTTCTAATACATACAAGAGTCCCTCCTGAACTGCTTTTGTTTTGAGTGCATGATCTTTATCTTGTATGAGCTTTCTTATCGTTGGTAACCTAAGTGTTTTACTAAGTTCAATTAATTGATCTTCTATACTCATTGCGCGCCCTCCTCCGACAACATAAACAATTCTTCTAAAGCCTTGATATTCGCTCTTGCTTGTCCAGTGATATCATCACTCTTGTGAGGGCTATCCCCTGAAGAAGGAGACTGCTGGCACATGAATATGATTTGTTCAGTTGTAATGTTTTCACCTCGGAGAGATTGTAATTCTTCAATCACCTCCATGACACGATCTAATTTCTTGTTTTCTTTTATATAACTTAGTAGGTCTATGAAATCGCGCTCTTTTCCGATATAATAATGATTGTATATATTTTTAATTTGTTTTGGTGCTTGTCTCAAACTTTCGCTTTGAGGCAAGGCACCCCTTTTCATTTTAAACGTATCCAAATAATGATTAATATCCATAACCCATTGGTGAACTCCCCAATTGCGTTTGTGTTCGCTAACGTAATCACCATCAATGAACAGCCTTATTTTTTCGGCTCCAACTTTTACTTTAATGAATTTTCCAACGTGTCCCTCAGGAACAGAATAATGATTTTGTTTAATGACGATCGTGCTATATTTATCAACTCGGCATTCGATAAGTTCTGATGGATCATAAAACGCAATCATTGGAGTACTCTGCTCCTTCTCTTCTGTCATCAATTCCCTATGCGCTTTATCTTTAGCGTAATGGTTACGGTTGTTCAGCTTATGAAGTGTCCTAGCTAGATGTTCAGCTGCTTCTTCTATACTTGGATAGTGAATGGCCTCAGAAAAGGCTTTGCGGCGTATGAACTCAACACTCCGTTCCACACTTCCTTTCTCATTCCCTTTTCCTGGTCCGCAAAGGCGGATGGAGAACCCATAATAATTGGAGAGATTTTTCATTTCTTCATGAATCTCTCGTTCATCTCCTATAAACGACTTCACAACCGTTCGCATATTATCATATACAAAGACCGAAGGGATGAACCCAACTTGGTGTAGAAAATGACTATGCACATCTAGGACACAAATCTGTGTTTCTGATTCATAGAGTTTAGCGACTCGATAATTACTGTATGGTAATGTAAACACTGCTAAAGAGAGTCTTTTGGTATGCCCATCAATAACTAACTTAACTTCACCCCAGTCAAACTCAACTTCATAACCCGGTTCCATATACTTTCGAATAAAAGTTTCTTTTGCTTTTCCTGTTTCTCGATTAACGAAATGACGGACTGTCGTATACCCAATCTGAAAACCACGATCAATCAACGCTTCATGCATATCAACGATTTTCATTTGTTGCTTAGACATATAATGATTGCGTTTCCTCTCATTTTCTCGAATAAACCGTTTTAAAACCTGCTCTATTTCCGGTGTTAACACTTTCTTTTTTCCTTGTCGTTTTTTATATGTTGGCTTTTCTAAAATAGATTCAGTAATGGGTAACTCACGAACATCCTCCTCACGACTCTTCTTAAATTCTCTAGTGTACTTTCGAATAGTGTTTCTTGAGTGGCCTGTAAGGTCACGAATCTGCCTCTCTGTCTTACCATTTAAATGGTATTCTATAACTTTTTGTTTTTCTCGCAATAAAATCACACCCAATTTCCCCCTAACATCGTGTTAGG
>NZ_BAAACZ010000039.1:0-1351 GCF_039521975.1 Alkalibacillus silvisoli
AGTGGTGGGCATGATAGCCTCAGATGGTTAGCCAAGTTATTATAAACTTGGCGGTTTGGCTAACTAGTCATGCCCACAGAGGCTCCATGTCAAAACAACGGCTAATGTATAACCTCTCAATAAGGTTACCCCTTAGTTAACACTTATTTTCCGAAACGTTCTTTGAACATTTCCTTTAACTCTTCTTTTGCTGCGGTAAACTCAACAATGACACGTTTTTCCCACCTCTCATTAAACTCTTTTGAGACTAAATATACAATTTTCTCAAGTGCTTTTTCGCTTGGAAGACTATTCATAGAATGAGTTCTTTTCTTTATTTCTTTAATCGTTCTTTCAATAGTGTTTGTTGTATAAATTTGCGGCTGAATTACCTTTGGATAATCTAAAAAGGTTAAAAGAACAGACAAATCTTCCTCCCATGATTTAATCACTTTAGGGTAAGTGGAATTCCATTTATTTTTAAAATCCTTAAACTTCTCCATAGCTTCAGTTTTGGTATTCACACGATAAACCTTTTTAAGATCCTCAGCCACTTCTTCGCGATCTTTTTTTCGGACGGAGTGATTTGTATTCCTCATTTTGTGAGTAATACAACGTTGTACATCAGTCTTCGGAAAAACTTCTTTTAACGCCGTTTCTAAGCCTGTTAGGCCATCAAAAACAGCTAGTAATACTTCTTCAACCCCGCGGTTACGAAGGTCTACTAAAACTTCTTTCCACCCCAAGGAGCTTTCCTTACCTCCAGCATGAAAGCCTACAATTTCTTTATAGCCTTCATCCGTAACGCCAACTACGATATAAACAACTTCACTATCTACATCCTTACGACGAAGCTTTAGATAAGTCCCATCTAAATACAACACAGAGTACCTTTTTCTTAATGGCCGTTGTTGCCATTGTTCAATCTCTTCTACCACAACATCGGTGATGTTGCTGATTGTGGAAGCAGAATAAGAATTACCAAGTATTCTTTCTATAAAGCTCCCAATTTCACGTGTACTAAATCCTTTATAATACATTTCAATGATAGCTTCACCTAACCATTTTTCACGGCGCTGGTATGGATCAAATAACTCGGTTTGAAAAAAACCTTCACGATCTCTAGGAACAGATAGATCTGGTATTCGGCCGTATCTCGTATCTAAAATTCGCTCATAATACCCATTTTTACTACTCGATAATTCTGGGTTCTCAACTTCAAAGAAGTTCTTCATCTCTTCCTTTAGAATCACTTCAAGATTTTCCTTCACAAAACCCAATACTAAATCTTCAATTTGTTTAGAAAGTTCATTTTGAGGTATACTGTTAGACATAGGTAAGGTACATCCTTTCTGGTTTTTGTTGTGATTAA
>NZ_BAAACZ010000040.1:0-2207 GCF_039521975.1 Alkalibacillus silvisoli
ATTCTCAGTATCGTTACCATAGTAGGTCGTTGGGTTTGTCCAATGAGAACCAAACCCTAGGTTATATAAATCCTCTTTCATTTCCTGAATTGCTTGGCTACTTTCACCCTGTCTCATAGAACTCGATTTAATCTCATCAATCTTGTTTAATGTAAATTCATTGATAGTTCCACTCGGAGCTAAACCATAAAATAATTGGAAATCTCTTACGACATTTTCTGTATCTGTCCCATAGTAATCAGTCGGTTCTGTCCAATGGGTGCCAAAACCTAATTCATAGATATCTTCTTTAATACGTTTAATTTCTTCGCTTCTCTGACCTCGCCTTAATAGATTGGAAGATTCCTCCTCAATCTTAGTTAAAGTGGTTTCATCAATTATACCATTGACCGAAAGGCTGTAATACGCTTGTAGTTGTCTAACGACATTTTCTGTATCTGTCCCATAGTAATCAGTCGGTTCTGTCCAATGGGTGCCAAAACCTAATTCAAAAATGTCTTCCTTAATTTTTTGAATCGCTTCACTTCGGTTACCGACTTGATATTCACTAGAGAGGATCTCCTCTATCTTCGCTAAAGTTGTTTCATCGCCCTCACTAGTTACCGGAATATCGTAATACGCTTGAAACGCTTCTACGACTTCAACCGTCCCCGGTCCAAAGTAAGTTGTCGGATTCGTCCAATGTGACCCAAATCCTAATGCCATTAAATCCTCTTTAAAGTCAACGACATCGGGTCTTCTTAGGCCATAAGCTAAAGGTGCATTTTCAATCTCTTCAATCTTACCCAACGTCACTTCATCGATTATACCGTTCTCAACTAACCCATTTGCTGACTGGAATTCCTTCACAACGGCTTCTGTATCAGTTCCGTAATACGAAGTTGGATCTGTCCAATGAGATGCATAACCTAGTTCAAAGATACGCTCCTTCACCTCTTGAATTGCGTCACTTCGGTTACCGGCTTGGTATGGGCTTGAGAGGATCTCCTCTATCTTCGCTAAAGTTGTTTCATCGCCCTCACTAGTTACCGGAATATCGTAATACGCTTGAAACGCTTCTACAACTTCAACCGTCCCCGGTCCAAAGTAAGTCGTCGGATTCGTCCAATGTGACCCAAATCCTAATGCCATTAAATCCTCTTTAAAGTCAACGACATCGGGTCTGTTTAGACCATAAGCTAAAGACGCACTTTCAATCTCTTCAATCTTACCCAACGTCACTTCATCGATTATACCGTTCTCAACTAACCCATTTGCTGACTGGAATTCCTTCACAACGGCTTCTGTATCAGTTCCGTAATACGAAGTTGGATCTGTCCAATGTGGTGCATAGCCTAATTCGAAAATACGTTGCTTTACCTCTTGAATCGCCTCACTGCTGTTACCGACTTGGTATGAGTTCGTGAGGACTTCCTCTACCTTCGCTAAGGTCGCCTCATCGCCCTCACTAGTTACTGGAATACCGTAATACGCTTGAAATGCTTCTACGACTTCAACCGTCCCCGGTCCAAAATAAGTCGTTGGGTTTGTCCAATGCGTGCCGAACCCTAATGCCATTAGGTCTTCTTTAAAGTCGACAACTTCCTCACTTCTAAACCCATATTTCAAATCGGTTTCTGAAGATTCTTGGGTTGCTAGTGTACTCCCCAATTCTTCCAGTTTCTCAAGGGTCACTTCATCCAAGATGCCGTTTACAGTTAACTCATTCGCTGCTTGAAATTCCCTAACCACTGCTTCTGTATCAGGACCATAGTATTCTGTAGGATTTGTCCAATGTGGAGCATAACCTAATTCAAATACCACTTGTTTGTGCTCTTGAATCAATTCACTACGGTTACCGACTTGAAATGGACTGGCTAGAACCTCTTCAATCTGATCTACCGTATCTTCATCTCCTTTACCTGTGACAGGTAACCCATAGTACGCTTGGAATTCTTTGACTACTTCGACCGTCTCTGATCCAAAATAAGTCGTTGGATTTGTCCAATGTGTGCCGAAGCCTAACTCTACTAATTTAAGCTTCATCTCTTGAATTTTATCATCACTATCCTGATACTCTAAAACTGAAGAAGTCGATTGAACATCTACATTACGAGTTACTTCTTTTGGGTCTTCATTTTCCTTTTCTTCCTCAGTTTCGTTAGACATTTCTTCGTCTTTGACTCCATCTGAATCTGAAGAGACTTCCTTGTCTTCAGTCGATGTTG
>NZ_BAAACZ010000041.1:0-3732 GCF_039521975.1 Alkalibacillus silvisoli
TTTTCTGGTGGGATGTTAGGACAATCAATAGTATTATATAAAAGTATCAATCACATACGAGTGATACGTTGGGGAAAAATAAAATAGTCCAATTTACTTGACCGCGTACTATGGTACACGGTTTATAATATTCATGGGGTGAAATAAGATGATTTATCGCATTAGTGAGTTTGCAGATAAATGTGGAGTTAATAAAGAAACGATTAGATATTACGAGAGAAAAAATTTATTACAAGAACCTCACCGAACGGAAGCTGGTTATCGGATATATTCATATGATGACGTTAAGCGTGTTGGGTTTATTAAACGAATACAGGAACTTGGTTTTTCTTTAAGCGAGATTTATAAATTACTTGGTGTTGTAGATAAAGATGAAGTTCGTTGTCAAGACATGTTCGAATTTGTTTCTAAAAAACAAAAGGAAGTGCAAAAACAAATAGAGGATTTAAAACGAATTGAAACTATGTTAGACGACTTAAAACAACGATGTCCAGATGAAAAGCAATTACATTCGTGTCCAATAATAGAAACATTAACATGAGACATTAACGAAAGGGGCTTTTTTATGAATAAATTTAAGGTAAATATTCAAGGAATGACTTGTACGGGTTGTGAAAAACACGTAGAATCAGCACTTGAAAAGATAGGTGCTAAAAATATTGAGTCTAATTTTCGTCGTGGTGAAGCAGTATTTGAACTGCCCGATGATATTGAGGTTGAAAGTGCAATAAAGGCGATTGATGAAGCAAATTACCAAGCCGGAGAAATTGAAGAAGTATCATCACTAGAAAACGTGGCGTTAATTAATGAAGACGATTATGACCTTCTTATTATTGGTTCTGGTGCTGCTGCCTTTTCTTCGGCAATTAAAGCTATAGAATACGGTGCAAAAGTTGGAATGATTGAGCGTGGAACGGTTGGGGGAACCTGTGTGAATATTGGCTGTGTTCCGTCAAAAACTCTTCTTAGGGCAGGGGAAATCAATCATTTATCAAAAGACAATCCGTTTAAAGGTTTACAAACATCCGCTGGAGAAGTGGATTTAGCTAGTTTAATCACGCAAAAGGATAAATTGGTGAGCGAACTTCGGAATCAAAAATATATGGATTTAATTGATGAATATAATTTTGATTTAATTAAAGGTGAAGCAAAATTCGTTGATGCTAGTACGGTTGAGGTCAATGGGGCAAAGTTATCTGCAAAACGCTTTTTAATTGCAACAGGTGCATCGCCTTCGTTGCCCCAAATTTCAGGACTTGAAAAAATGGACTATTTAACTAGTACAACACTTCTTGAGTTAAAGAAAATACCAAAACGATTAACTGTAATTGGCTCAGGATACATTGGAATGGAGCTTGGACAACTATTTCATCATTTAGGTTCAGAAATAACGCTTATGCAAAGAAGTGAGCGACTTTTAAAGGAGTATGATCCTGAGATTTCAGAGTCAGTTGAAAAAGCGTTAATTGAACAGGGTATAAACCTTGTCAAAGGGGCAACTTTTGAGCGTGTTGAACAAAGTGGAGAGATAAAAAAGGTTTACATAACAGTAAATGGCAGTAAAGAAGTCATTGAATCAGATCAGTTACTTGTTGCCACTGGAAGAAAACCAAATACGGATTCTTTAAATTTAAGTGCAGCAGGTGTTGAAACTGGAAAAAATAATGAAATCCTGATCAATGATTTTGGTCAAACAAGTAATGAAAAGATTTATGCAGCAGGAGATGTGACGTTAGGACCGCAATTTGTATATGTAGCAGCCTATGAAGGTGGAATTATTACTGATAATGCTATCGGTGGATTAAACAAAAAAATAGATTTATCGGTAGTTCCTGCTGTTACGTTTACGAATCCGACGGTTGCAACGGTTGGTTTAACAGAAGAACAAGCAAAAGAGAAAGGGTATGATGTGAAGACATCTGTATTACCTTTAGATGCTGTTCCAAGAGCAATTGTAAACCGTGAAACAACCGGTGTATTTAAACTAGTAGCAGATGCAGAAACACTAAAAGTATTAGGGGTTCATATTGTATCTGAGAATGCAGGAGATGTCATCTATGCAGCATCATTAGCTGTTAAATTTGGCTTAACGATAGAAGATTTAACAGAAACCCTAGCACCATATTTAACAATGGCTGAAGGGCTAAAATTAGCTGCACTTACGTTCGATAAAGATGTTTCGAAATTATCTTGTTGTGCAGGCTAAGGGAACTTTTTTTACAACTCCCTATTCAAGTGAACCAGCTAATACTGTACTAAAGGTGTGCAGTAGTTTAGCAAAGTCTACAAAAGATTTCATACACTATTTTGCGATCACCCATTATATAAATGCTTTAAGGGATTTTCTAAGTGCATTTGTGGTCACAAAAATAATTTAACACTGATGATTTCGACATCAAATCTATAATTGATACCTTAACACCGCAGAGTAATAAAGGATGAACAATATGTCAGACTTATTATCCCTACCAGACATTAAAACAATAGAACCACCACAAGAAAATGAAACCGATATGATGTTTAAAGTTGAAGCAGTCGGACCACCTGAACGTTGTCCTGAATGTGGTTTTGACAAGTTGTACAAACACAGTTCAAGAAATCAACTAATTATGGATTTGCCCATTCGTTTAAAGCGAGTGGGCTTACAATTGAACCGTAGACGATACAAGTGTCGTGAATGCGGATCTACCTTCTGGGAACGCCTAATATCTGTAGATGAAAAGCGTAGTATGACCAAAAGGCTTTTAAAGTCCATTCAAGAGCAATCCATGTCTAAGACCTTTGTAGAAGTCGCAGAAAGCGTTGGTGTTGACGAGAAAACTATTAGGAACGTTTTTAAGGACTATGTGGCACTCAAAGAACGTGAATACCAGTTTGAAACTCCTAAGTGGCTTGGGATAGACGAGATACATATTATCCGTAGACCTCGGCTTGTATTGACTAATATTGAACGCAGGACTATTTATGACATCAAGCCAAACCGTAACAAGGAAACAGTCATCCAACGTCTTTCAGAAATCAGTGACAGGACTTATATTGAGTACGTCACAATGGATATGTGGAAGCCTTACAAAGACGCAGTGAACACTATCCTTCCACACGCTAAAGTTGTCGTAGATAAGTTTCATGTAGTTAGAATGGCTAATCAAGCCTTAGATAACGTCAGAAAGTCTTTGAAAGCCCATATGAGCCAAAAAGAAAGACGTACCCTTATGCGTGAAAGGTTTATCCTTCTAAAGCGTAAACACGATCTAAATGAACGTGAATCATTCCTCTTAGATACTTGGTTAGGTAATCTTCCTGCTTTAAAAGAAGCCTATGAACTCAAAGAAGAGTTTTACTGGATATGGGATACTCCTGATCCAGATGAAGGTCGTCTTCGTTATAGTCAATGGAGACACCGTTGTATGTCCAGTAACTCTAAAGACGCATATAAAGACCTCGTGAGAGCCGTAGACAACTGGCATGTCGAAATATTCAACTACTTTGATAAAAGGCTCACTAACGCTTATACGGAGTCAATTAACAGCATTATTAGGCAGGTAGAGCGAATGGGTAGAGGTTACTCGTTTGATGCCTTACGAGCCAAAATCCTTTTCAATGAGAAGCTCCATAAAAAGCGTAAGCCACGATTTAATTCAAGTGCTTTCAATAAAGCTATGTTATACGATACTTTCAATTGGTATGAAGTGAATGATCACGACATTACAGACAACTTTGGTGTCGATTTTT
>NZ_BAAACZ010000042.1:0-636 GCF_039521975.1 Alkalibacillus silvisoli
TTTTAGTCCAAGAATTTCCCGCTCATTATTTTTATTAATAGCTGTTGCGATATAAACAGCTTTAGATACTACTTTATTGTCTTCGCGGACCTTAATATACATGGCATCCGCAAAAATGTATGGGTAGTATATGGTGTTTAAAGGACGACTCGCCCATTCATTCACGATTGGATCGAGTTTTTTAGTTAGAGATGATACAAAAGATTTCGAGACACTCTCTCCACATAATTCTTCAATTATATTTTTAACTTTGCGTGTAGAGACACCATTAATAACCATTTCAAGCATGGACAAAACGAAGGCTTTATCGCATCGCTGGTACTTTTCGAATACGGTTGGAGCGAACTCTCCACTACGCGTCCGTGGGACACGTAATTTGATTTTTCCAATACTCATCATGAGCTCTCTTTCATAATAACCATTTCTATAATCAAAACGCTCACCCGATCGTTCATATGAAGGGACCTGAAGGTATTCATCACGTTCCTTTTCCATATATTCATTTAATAATAGAACTATGGTTGATTTAATTACCGCCTCCATATTAGAATTTACAACTGATTCTTTTAAAATATCCATGTCTAGGTTAAACTGTAATTGAGTCATTTCAATTCCTCTTTTCTTGTTTTTTTGGCT
>NZ_BAAACZ010000043.1:0-547 GCF_039521975.1 Alkalibacillus silvisoli
GCTTGATTGAACTCTTGTGATTGGCGCTGATAACGATCGACAAGATCATTCGTTTCATCAAATCGTTTCCGGCAAGTGATATGGTGACATTGATAGCGCCGTTTGCGATACCAAATCATCGTAGGGCGATTGAATACTCGATTGTGTTTAATTTTTTGCCAGCGATAATCATGAACCTTTTGAGTTGATGTTTGGCATGCAGGACATGGCACGATCTCACGTGGCCGTTCAACGTAGATGTGATAATAGCCATTTTCGTCTCGCGTTTCAATGACGTGAAAGCTTTCCAAGCCTGGTAAAGTCATGTTATGATGCATATGCACGCAGCTCCTTTGTTTTGTTTTAGTGGTATAAAACAAGGATAACAAATAAGGAGTTTGTGTGCTTTTTTTGTTTCAACAAACCGCTGAGTTGGTGTCAGGTGAGGAGCGTCGGTGGTGACGCCTGCGGGAACAGCACGCGTCTCGAGACCCCGCAGGCCACGCTTTTCGGCCGAGGAGGCTCGAGCCGTGCCCGCGGCAAGCATCCACCGTAAGCGGAACACCTG
>NZ_BAAACZ010000044.1:0-604 GCF_039521975.1 Alkalibacillus silvisoli
CCCAGACTCCTACGGGAGGCAGCAGTAGGGAATCATCCGCAATGGACGAAAGTCTGACGGTGCAACGCCGCGTGAGTGATGAAGGTTTTCGGATCGTAAAACTCTGTTGTTAGGGAAGAACACGTACTGTTCGAATAGGGCAGTGCCTTGACGGTACCTAACCAGAAAGCCACGGCTAACTACGTGCCAGCAGCCGCGGTAATACGTAGGTGGCAAGCGTTGTCCGGAATTATTGGGCGTAAAGCGCGCGCAGGCGGTTTCTTAAGTCTGATGTGAAAGGCCACAGCTCAACTGTGGAGGGCCATTGGAAACTGGGGAACTTGAGTACAGAAGAGGAGAGCGGAATTCCACGTGTAGCGGTGAAATGCGTAGATATGTGGAGGAACACCAGTGGCGAAGGCGGCTCTCTGGTCTGTGACTGACGCTGAGGCGCGAAAGCATGGGTAGCGAACAGGATTAGATACCCTGGTAGTCCATGCCGTAAACGATGAGTGCTAGGTGTTAGGGGGTCCAACCCTTAGTGCTGCAGTTAACGCAATAAGCACTCCGCCTGGGGAGTACGGCCGCAAGGCTGAAACTCAAAGGAATTGACGGGGGCCCGCAC